>CAYYHL010000106.1:0-6381 GCA_964471775.1 uncultured Clostridia bacterium | reverse complement strand
AGGCAGATCCCATTGCCCGAGGTGGCTGTCATGGCCTTCCAACCTCCACAGGCTGCTCCGATAACAATGGTCAGGGAATCCAGCTCATCTGCTCCCTGAACAAAGATTCCCCCCACATCGAAGAGCCTCCAGCTGAGTCTTTCGGAAACTTCCGTGGCCGGGGTGATGGGGTAGCCGGCGAACAGGTTACACCCCCCAGCAATGGCTCCCTCAGCACAGGCCTCATCTCCTTGAAAAAGATGAACGCCCGATAGAACTCTTCTATTCATCATTATCTTCCTCCACGGCGATGGCGAAATCAGGGCAATAGAGCTCGCACATGTTGCACCCTGTACATTCCTCAATTCTGTTGACCACAGGTGGGAAAACCCCTTTCCTGCTCAGCGAAGAGGACAAGTTAAGAACCTTCCTGGGGCAAAATTCTACGCATATGCGACAACCACTGCAGAAATCTTCATTTATATAAACCTTCATTCTCATTCTCCTGGAGCAACCGGCGCCGATCCTATCGTAACCTGATTTCTCTGGCCTGTCAAACATACTGCTATGAAGCGGCTCACCACATCTTCCATAAAACATGTCCGGGTCACTAAGAAAATTATTTCTGTCAGGGGAGGAATAATAATGGGGGCATCTCTCGAAACGTAAATATGCAGACACAAGCAGAAAGAAACTATAGAAGATTTGCTACGGGTGATAGCAACTAGAATTTCAACTCATCTAGCCCTGGCTTTTCTGGCTTCTCTTTTGTGAGCTTGCCAAATTCATCCCATCCTCTTAACTCGTAGTATTCACTAAGCATAAGATTCAAGAGTAGTTGAGGTAACAGGCATTATTTATCGGTAACTTTCTTAAAAGTTGTTCCCCAGAGTCGTTTGCGCTCATCGTAGAGTGAATTAGCACCCTCCTTAATCGGAAGAGACCAAACTGTGACTATTTCCAAATCGGTATCTCCGGTGTTCTCGAGCTTGTGGAATTCCTCGCAAGGTATGTAGCAAACTGTGTCTGGACCAACTTCGTACGTCTTATCGCCAATAGTCACTAAGCCGTGCCCTCTCACTACGTAGTATACCTCCTCGTGGGGATATGGATGCTTGCCACCACCGGTGTTCTTACCGGGTTTTAGCGTACCGTGGTTCACGTTAATCTTTTTTGAACCTACGCTTTCTGAGTCAATTAGCATTCTTGAAATGTAGGTATCCTCACCACCGGGGAGCGAAAATCCAGCCACTTCACTAACCTTGAAAACTCTTTCTTTTTCCATATGCATTACCTCCTTATTTACACCGTGTCATAATTCATTACGGAGCCTATTCTGGACAAAGTCTGCCTAAGAAAACCTTGGTTGCTTTAAGCTTTTTCCCTTTTGGATTGACTTCGTTTCTATCAAGTTTGAATAAACTGCTCATCTCCTCCTACCAGTCGCGTACAAATCCGCACGTCCACCCACCATCAACCACAAGAATGTTTCCTGTCACGTAGTCAGAATCCTTAGAAGCCAAAAATAAGGCTGCACCTGTCATCTCTTCCGGTTCTGCTGGTCGCCTCAAAGGAATATGAGAGAGAAGTTTTTCTGCCATACTAGGGTCCGAGTAGAACAACTCCCTCGTCCCCTCCACCAACGTAGATCCCGGTGCTATACAGTTTACATAGACGTTATGAGGAGCAAGTTCCAAGGCCATTGCTCTGGTCATATTCACGACTCCAGCTTTGGCAGCTGTAAAAGCTATCTGAAGACGAAGAGGCACAATCCCAGCAATGGAGCTTATGTTGATAATTTTCCCGCTTTTTTGCTCTACCATATGCTTGGCCACTGCCTTGCTGCAGTAAAAAACTCCATTAAGGTCAACGTTGATGGTGCGATGCCAATCATCTTCACTGAACTCATGGATTGGCACCCGTCCCTCTTTTCCCACATTTATTCCGGCATTGTTGACCAGAATATCTATTCTCCCAAATTTTTCAATAATCTGGGCTACCAGGTTGTTTACTTGTTCTTGGTGCCCCACATCGGCCTTCATGAATATTGACTTTCTGCCAAGAGCCTTGATCTCCTCCACGACACTCTTCCCTCTTTCCTCGTCTCTCCCATTAACAACTACAGCGGCCCCGTTCTTAGCAAAGCTAAGGGCTATTGCTCGCCCAATACCTCTGGTTGAACCAGTGACTAGCGCTATTTTGTCTTCCAGGTCAACTTTCACTTTATCCTCCTTATTGGGTCTTGCTCAATGGATACAACCAGTTCCTGTTATTCTTTTTCTTGACGAGGTAGCAATCCTTTTTCTCTCATTCCACGTTTCTGTGCCTTTTTGCCATCTGGGATGCAGTTGTCCCCATTCTCTCCATTAACCTAAGAACGATCAAATCGTGGAAGATGAGGAGGCTTTGCTCGAAAAGAGAGCCCATAGGCTGAATGGAGGGAACGGTATACTTTCCTGGCCCCCACGCTTGAGCAGGAAGATGCACCGCAACGTCTGAAATATTAGCTATCCGCCCCTTTGGATTGGCAGTTACCGTAATAACTGATGCCCCAGCTTCTTTAGCAAGCCGAGCCACATTACATACAGAAACCACCTCTCCCGAACCACAGTTAGCTACAAGGAGGTCCCCTTTTTCCACGTTGGGAGTAGTATCATCCCACACCCAGTGAACCTCTTTTCCCAAATGCATAAGACGCATAGCAAAGGCCCGTGAGGAAAGTCCCACTCTTCCTGCCCCCACCACAAATATCCTCTTTGCCTCAATGATGATGTTAACAAAATCTTGAACTTGTTTCTCGTTAATCCTGCTGAGGACGTTGCCTATTTCACCCAGGATCTTGGAACTCAATTTCTGAAACTTCATCTTTTCTCCTTCACAAATTTGAGTGAGTTCCAGAAGAACTCCTCAACTTTGGCCCATAGGATCGTCAGGCTCCCACTCGATCTCATTACGGGAAGCTTCAGTGGTCCATTTTGTGGACGACTGGGTTGCCTTTACCCACGACCAATCTCGAAATCTTGCCACGACATCAAGGTTTTATTCCCTTAGCATGTCGCTACCAGCGGAAAAGACAGCATGAAAAACAACAGGCTCTACCTTCCCGTCCTAGACTACCAAAGGAAGAGGAGCCTGGTTGAGAACCCTGGATCCAGTCTCTGTTACTACTAGTGCATCCTCAAAATGAATCCCTTGAGATTCAATGGCAACAAAGTTGACCCGGATAGCGAATGTCATATTAGGGACTATCTCGAAGCGAGCATCCTTGTGAACATTGTTCCAGTTTTCCTCTCCCATTCCGAGGCCATGGGCTATGGCTCTGTGACCTCCGAACGCTACATCCCAGTGTGCGAAGTATCTTTCGTGAACTGTTTCCCTTTCCAGATCTAATGACGCTGAGCTTTCTAGGAGGGGCATGGACCTTCTCGAAGGATGGAGAAACTCGATTCTAGACGATCGTCAAACTACGATATCTCGCTTCCCGTAATTAACGCTGTAATCTCACCAATATTAGTTTCTTCTTTTGTCTTGTTTCCCACTACCTTACCAAGCCTTAGCACAGTAAATCGGTCCGCAACAGAAAAGACATGAGGGAGATTGTGGGAGATAAGAATGACAGAAATCCCTTCTTCCTCCTTTAGTCTTTTCACAAGCTCGAGTATTCTATTTGCCTCATTTATTCCCAACGAAGCTGTTGGTTCATCCATAACCAGAACCTTTGCTTGAAAACAAAGAGCTCTTCCAATGGCAACTGTCTGCCTCTGTCCTCCAGAAAGGAACTTGACCAGTTTTTTTGTCGACTCAAGCTTAATGTCCAAACCTTCTAGAATGCTCACCGACTCTTGTCTCATCTTCTGTTTGTCAATAAATCTTAAAAGCCTTCCCAATACAGGTTTGGTAGGCTCTCTCCCCGCAAATATGTTTCGCTCAATGCTCATCTCCTCAAATAACGCCAGATCCTGATAAATTGGCTCAATTCCTTTCTTCCTCGCATCCCCAGGAGATGAGAAATTGACCTTTTCCCCCTCCAAGAACATTTCACCTTTGTCGGGTGGATACACGCCTACCAGGATCTTTATCAAAGTTGACTTTCCCGCACCATTCTCTCCCACCAGACCCAGGATTTCGTTGGGATGTACATCAAAATCTATGTCTTCCAGTGCCTTAACAAAACCGAAGTTCTTGCTTATGTTTTTCATCTGTATCAAAAGCTCTTCTGCCATATGGCTACCTCCATGGATTGCGTCGCGCGGGAATTATCTTACCCGTCTTTCCAGCCAGAGATTAACTATCACTGCTACAATTATCAATGACCCCACAAGTATGTTAGCCCAATAGCCGCCGAGTCTTGCTAAAACAAATCCTATTCTCGCTCCCGCTATGATAAATACGCCCACCAAGGTTCCAATAACGCCTCCCGCACCACCAAAAAGAGAGGTCCCTCCTACAACCGCTGCGCCTATAGTATCAAGCGGAGCACCCATCCCTTCAATAGGGAGTATGGAACCGAAATGCGAGAAATAAAGAATTCCAGCGAAACCAGCCAGGCAAGCTGTGATGATGAAGTTTGTTATCTTCACTCTATCTGTATTTATGCCGGTCATCCGCGCTGCTTCTTTGTTATTGCCGGTGGCAAAGGTCCTATTACCAAAAGCTGTCTTTTCCAACAGGACCCAAAGACAGAGTATGACTCCCACAAACCAGAAAATTCCTACAGGAATCAGCCCGAGCACTTTACCCCCCATGATGGTGTAGAACCTTGACGGTGGCATTCCTGATAACCAGACTCCACCGGACAAGATGTAACCAAGCGCCCTATATATAAGCATCGTCCCGATGGTGGTGATGAAGGACGGGATTCCTCCCTTCACGGTAACTACGCCATTTACAAGGCCACAAGCGCCCGCGATGGCTATGGCCACTGGGGCTGCCAACCAGATGCTGAACCCTGGAATGTTCTTAACTAGCAAAGCTGCAATAATAGCAGTGAGCGGAAAAACTGAGCCGGTGGAAATGTCAATTTCTCCGGAAATCAAGAGCAGGGTTATACCCCCCGCCATGACACCATAGGCGGAAACGTACCGCACCATATTAGTCACGCTGGAGACACTTACAAATTTTCCACCTGTGAGATAGGCAAAGAATGCTGTCATTAAGAGAAACACTAACAATGCCCTGACTTCTCTTATTCCCAATACGTACGTTAGAGACGATAGGTAGAGTTTTTCCTTTACTGAAGGCTCCACGACTTGATCATTGAGTTTAGGCACGAGATCTCACCTTTTTCCTCTTGTCAGTCATCTTTCCCCGGACCCCGAATAATGTAAAAAGTCAGGTCACCTTCCTTTCAACCCACACATTAAAGATTACCGCCAGAACTATTATTAAGCCAACGAATGCCTCCGGCCAAAAAATGGGAGCCCCTCGTATGACGATTCCATTCTTCACTCCGCCCACAATGAATGCCCCCAGCAAGGTTCCGATAACAGTTCCCGCACCACCGAAAAGAGAGGTCCCCCCTACAACAGCTGCAGCTATGGCATCAAAAGCTAAGTCTATCCCCTGCTGTGGTGCAGCTTGCCCCAGATAAGAAAGTACGGTAATTCCCGCGAAACCGGCTAGTGCACCTGTTATGGTGAAGTTTATAATCTTTACTCTATCTGTATTTATGCCAGCCATTCGTGCCGCTTCTTTGTTATTGCCGGTGGCAAATGCTTTATTACCAAAAGCTGTATTTTCCAGAAGTATCCAAAGGCATACTATGATGCCAGGAAACCAGATAACTCCCACAGGAATCCACTTGAATACTGTGCCCCCAAATATGGTGTAAAGCACGGAGGGTGGTAAGAATCCTAATATCTGTCCCTTAGTCAGAACAAAAGCTACCCCCCTAAGTACCATCATCATGCCTAGAGTGGTGATGAAGGAAGGAATTTTTCCTTTTGTGGTAATGATCCCATTCGTAAATCCACAAAAGGCGGCTATTCCTATAGCCAGGGGAACTGCCGACCAGATAGTAAACCCTGGAACACGCTTAACCAATAAAGTTGCAATAACAGGGGAAAGTGCGTAAACCGATCCAACGGAGAGATCAATCTCTCCGGAAATCAAGAGCAGAGTCATTGCCCCAGCCACAATGCCAAAAGCATAAACCCCATTCAGTATACTTACCAAGTTGATGACGCTGAGATATCTTCCACCTGTAAAGAAAGCAAAAAATACAACTATGACAAGTAGCGTCAGCAATACTCTTGCCTCTCTTATTGCCAGGATAGGCTTGAGCACCGATAAGCGCGAGCGGATTTCTACCATGCTTCAGAATGCCCCGTTTCTTCTTTACCCGGGAATTCCATTTGCTTTTCTGTCTCTCGCGATGCTAGGGAAAGACTTTGAAAGAAGATC
>CAYYHL010000105.1:0-6552 GCA_964471775.1 uncultured Clostridia bacterium | reverse complement strand
TGTTGAAGCACGATTTGGGCAATCGGCCATGGAAATTCTACCATCTTCAATATGTCGTAACCAACCTGTGGGTGTCTTTTGACTATGAGAAACTCGATATCGGTTAGGCTGCTCGGCTTACTCAGGATCTCAGCTGGTATAGACGTTCTGCCGACATCGTGAATAGTAGCGGCCAGGTGGATTCCTTCAATCTCGCTCTCCGAAAGCTCCATCTCTCCAGCCATGGCCCAGGCGAGACTGGCCACGTTCCGTTGATGACCTGCCGTGTACGGATCCCTCATTTCGACGGTCAACGCCATGGCATAGATGGTACCCTTCATCGTTCTTCGCAGTTTCTCAACGCCTTCCCTGAGTTCTTTTTCGGCCCGCTTGTGCTCCTTTTCTAGTGTGCTCAATTCAGCAACCCGCCGCCGCATTCCAACCAGTTCTTTGGTAAGTTCAGCCTTTGTCTTACGTTCGTCTTTCATTTTCGTGCCCTCCAAAGACCCCTCACTCCAACGCATAGCCCCCAGGTCACTTACCCGGCGAGAGTCCTCTTGCCTAACTAGTCCAAGACGAGCCTACCATACAACGTTAGTTTTGTCAATCGTCGCATCAAACAACCCCCCACTAATGGTAGTTCCGTCCCCCGTGAGACAGTACTTCCCCTATCCATCGCTTCTACTCTTGTTTCCGTTTTCTTGTTCCTTCATAACTTTCTGTACCCGCTCAAGATCTTCCGTGGTGAGATCTTGATATTTCTCCCCAGATTTATCTTCCTTAATTGCCAGTCCTTCCTTTCTACCTCCCTAAATCTTCCCCGACTGTTCTAGTAATCCCAAAATCGCTCAACAAAAAAGCCCATTCTTTCACGCAAAAGAATGGGCAACGCTTCCCACGATATAACTTCGGCAGCCCAGCCGCCATTTAACAGGCCTGTGGCTTTGCGTCCCATCCTTTCGAATGGTTTGCCTTTATCGATTATATGCGTCTCATCCTTTGAGCAGCTGTTAAAGACCGGGTTCTCTAGCGGGCATGTGCACGGACCTCATGGCCGATTCTCATTATGGTACATTAAGAAGCAAGCCTACCCTTTCGCTGCCACTTCTCACCTTGAAAAAGTTCACATCTCGCACGGGGACAAAAACCCGACAATAACCTTATAACGCTCTTTCAAAGTTTTGTGGGGTAACCCTACCAGATTGTTTCTTCAGACGCTTCTTCCTTGGCTTCCTTTCCTTTCTCCTCTTTTTCTTCCTCCTGCTTTTCCATGGATTCGTCAGTACTTGGGGTGAGACCCGAGACTTTTTTCTCAGGTTCCTCCTCCTTAATATTGATGACGATATCCACGGTACCTCCAACTTTTCCTAACACCTCCAGGACGCCCCCCAGTTGAGATTCTTTGAGGTTGAGCACAATATTCATTCTGCCCTCCTTATAAAGTAATAGATCTTACCCAGAGTCCTAAAATTTGACCTTATGAACCCTCACTGATACTTGAGTCTTTCTTCACCACTTTTTCTCAGTCTATCAAAGACGAAACCCAACCTGTTCATTGAAATTGAGCATCCTTCAACATGTAATAACAAAACCAGCCACCTGGGTGAGTGGCCGGTTTTCCCGTTGACTTTCCCAACCCTTGGGGAACCAATCTCTTGAGGTTGGGACCTTGCCTCCCTTCACACCTCGGGGGAAATCGTGAGTTCTAGTCCACTTCGAGCAAAATATCTTCGATAGTGGAAGCTGGACAAGTAGAAGGTTAACGCTACCCTGGGGAGAGTTGTTCTTTCGCAGGTAGCCTGACCTGCCAGAGGGTGAGTTGGCTCTTATTCGGAACATTACTCTGACAGCTTAGGTGAGTGGGGTCTAGATTCCTGAAGAGTTCTCAGTGGGTGAATAGTGTTCGGAGACCTCGCGCAACTACATTTTTCAGGGTTAGACATCCAGTACCAAGGTGAACTCTACGTTTTACTGTAGTTATCTATCTGCCTGGCTACCTATCTTGGATTAGCACCTCCTCTTTGGCTACTAACTGCTCTTCCGTTTCACAATATCATTCTATGTGTTTCGGATTGAATCACTTTTCTTTCTTTGTGATTGTATACCGTATGGGATTGTATCACATTTTTTTTGTTTGTCAAGACCCCCAGGGTGAGTGACTGAGAAGGGGACATGGAAGAAGCTAGAAGCTGGTCTGAATCTGGGATTTGCTTATTTGGTGGGACTATTCGAAATCAGGCCTTTGGGCTGGAGAGCCAGAGGCGGAAGCCCGACCACCATATCCAGTTCATTCTCAACAACTCCTCGGGCATTCTCCTCGAACGAGGACTGCGAGGTTTGGGCGAGGATTTCTCCAGGGTTTTGCTCAAGGCAAAGAGCATCCTCTCGTATGGGGACCAAAATGAGAAGCAGAGCCACAATGACTAGGCTTGCCTTCATACTTCATTCTCTCCTTTTACGATAGTTTTTTCAGGAAACATAAAAAAACCGCTCTTTTCGAAAGAAAAGAACGGTTTTGTCGGCTTCCTCATAACTTCGGTAGCCCAGCCGCCATTCAAGGCCTGTGGCTTTGCGTCCTATTCTTTTGAATAGTCTGCCTTTCTCGGTTACCTACCCGGTTGTTCATCAATTTTCAATGAGCCTAATTTATTTATGATAACAGGACTTTTGAAAATGTCAATAGTTGCCCTGGTAGAACTTCGGTCTGAGTGGCTGTTCGCATTCGTATCCATGTTCTCGTTCTGTTCGGTTAATTGCTATTCTCACCGAGGATTGGTGTATCCTAGTTTGGCTTAGATCTCATATAGCAGGGCGAGTTCCGATTGGATGTGTTTTGTATGGAATGGTTGGAAGACTTGACAGGATTGTATATTATATTATAATATAACCTACGACCGCAGCACCACCTTCTCACACCCACACATATGGAGTTAAAGAAAAAAATGACTTTGCGCTTCCACACTCATACATCTACACCGTCCAAAAGACTGAATGAAAGCCCACGATCCCAAGGAAGTATTAGAGCTACCTCAGAAGACTTTTTCTTTTCGCAGCTATGAAAGATGACTATCTTTTTGAACATTAGCGCAATGGATCGGACAAGGGATAAGCTGAGCGAGGACGCTGGTTGGCCAGACTCACAACCCACAGTATTCCTGAGGCTACTCTTCACAGTCTTGTAAGGAAGATATATTAAAGAGAGGACCCATTGCTAGAGACAAGGAGCAGATCTTATGATGATGAGCATTTATTACCGCAAGGACGATGAGTGGCTACTGGAGAAAGTGGATGAGATATGCGCACGGGAGAGAAGAAGCAGAAGTGCAGTAATCTTATCACTACTGGAAGAGCACTTTGAGCGAGACAAAAAAATAGGGGAAATTCTCAAAGACATGGGACTTCTCTCTTTGAAAGAGCTTCAGGAAGCTCTTGATATGCAGAAGAAGCACAAAAATGAAAAGAGATTGGGCGAGATACTAGAGGGGAAGGGGACAGTTACTAAAAGTAACATCCAAAGAGCACTAGGGTTGCAGAGAAGAGCAAAGTGATGCCAGACTGCAAAGAATTAACAAGGGCCTCAAAGGAGAGTCGACCAATAAACCTCCCTACTGGAACTAGAATTGCTCTAAGGGACAAACGATGAGGGATGAAGATAGAAGAAAAGGTGAGCAGAAGAGAAAACATGAGCTCATGAGTCGATCAGTGACCGTTGAGCGACGAGTTGCCCAATCGGAAGCATCGAAAATCAAACAGAAAAGGACGGAGGAAGAACTCAGGCAGAGCAAGGAGTGGATGGAGAGCATATTCAATTTCTTTCCGGATGTCATTGCGGTTACCGACCTAAAGGGAAAGATAACTGAGTGTAACCTTGAAGCCCCGCATTTGTTTGGGTTCAGGGCGATCAAAGAGCTAATAGGCAGACGCGTTTTTGAGCTAATTTCTCCAAACGATCGAGAAAGGGTCCGACTCAAAATGGAGGAGACTCTAAGCCGAAGCAGCGTAAAGAGTGCAGAATATACCCTGCTAAAACGTGATGGTAGTGAGTTTCGAGCGGAGGTCTCCGGAGGTGTTGTTCGGGACCTCTTTGGTAAGCCTACATCTTTCATAGTCGTAATTAAGGACCTCAGTCCGCGCGTGAAGATGGAGGAGGCCCTGAGTGAGTCAGAAGAGAAATATCGTCTATTGGTCGAGAATGCCAATGAAGGTATTCTTGTAGCTCAGGATGACAAGCACAAGTTTGTCAATGCCAAAATGATGGAGATGACAGGTTATTCTGAGGAGGAGCTAGTCTCCGCACCTTTCTTAGGATTCGTTCACCCCGAGGATCGGAGGATGGTCATAGACCGCTACCGTGGGCGTCTGAGAGGTGAGGAGCTTCCTCATGTCTATCCTTTTAGGGTCGTAGGCAGAAGTGGAAATACTAGGTGGGTCGAAATCAACGCGACAAAGTTCAACTGGAATGGGAGGCCTGCTACTCTGAGTCTCTTGACCGACGTTACCCAGCCAAAGAGGATGGAAGAGGCACTGCGGAAATGGACGCGTAATCTTGGGGAGCGGGTCAAGGAATTGAATTGCCTATATGGCATGTCCAGGCTTGTTGAAAAGGAGGGTGTCTCCTTGGAGGAGATACTTGATGGTACAGTCAACCTGATTCCCCCATCCTGGCAGTATCCAGACATCACCTGTGCAAGAATCATCCTGGAAGGTCGAACATTTCAAGCGAAAAAGTTCAAGGAAACTGCCTGGAAGCAAACCTCCGATATTGTAGTACATGGCAAGAAGCTTGGCACGGTAGAGGTCTTCTACCTTGAAGAGAAGCCAAAGAGCGATAAGGGACCTTTCCTCAAGGAGGAGAGCAGCCTCATTGACGCTATTGCTGAGCGACTGGGGACAATTGCCGAACAAAAGAAGACGGAGGAGGAGTTGAGAGATTCCCTAGAGCGATTAGAGATATTGTTCGAATCTGCCCCGGACGGTGTTTTTTTGACTGACTTGAAAGGAGCCTTCGTTGATGGCAACAAAGCAGCAGAGAGACTAATCGGTTATGAAAGGAAGGAGCTGATAGGAAAGAACTTCTTGAAGCTGAAACTACTAGCTCGAGAGTACATCTTAAAGGCAGCTACGAATTTGGCCAAGAATGCACTGGGGAAGCCCACTGGGCCGGACGAGTTTATTCTAAACAGGAAAGACGGCAAACAGGTTACAGTGGAGATAAGCACCTATCCAGTAAAGATCAAAGGTAAACCTTTGGTGTTGGGCATTGCCCGCGATGTCACCGAGCGAAAGGAGGCAGAGAAAACCGTCAGACAATTAGCTTATCACGATCCTCTGACCGGTCTTCCCAACCGGAGACTCTTCAATGACCGGCTCACCCTGGCACTGGCCCAGGCAAAGCGCAAAAAGCAAGGCCTGGCCGTAATGTTTCTCGATTTGGACTACTTCAAGGACGTTAATGACGAACTAGGCCACAACCTGGGTGATAGGCTGCTCGAAGCTGTTGGGGATCGACTGAGGGGCCTTCTGCGTAGGAGTGATACCGTTGCCCGCATGGGAGGTGATGAGTTCTTGTTGATGCTACCGGAAGTTACTCGGGTGGAAGACACAGACCGGATTGCCCAAAAGATCCTGGAAGAGATTCGAAAGCAATTTGTGCTTGATGGCCACCCGATTAATATCACCACCAGTATTGGGATTGCCACTTGCCCGAAGGACGGTGAAAATGCTGATCTTCTGGTGAAGAACGCTGACATGGCCATGTACGTCGCCAAGACATGCGGTCGGAACAACTGCCAACGTTACAGCATAGGTATGAATACTAAGGTGGTCGGGTGACTGACAACAGTTACTTCAAATTGGTGTCGATTTCAGGACACATAAGATGAAAGTTGAACAGAAGAAAAGAGATGAGCTCATGAGCGGGTCATTGACTCTTGACCGGAGAGTTGCCCAACAAGAGGTATCGGAAACTAAACCGAAAGGGAAAAAGGAAGAACTGAGGCGGAGCAACGGAAGATCGAAGAGCACGTTCAATTCCTCTCCAGATGTCATTGATGTTATAGGTAATGCCCCCTGGGGGATCCATCTCTGTCAGTTCTACCGAACGAAAGAGGATCTATTTGATATCCTGGTGCCCTATTTTAAGGCAGGATTAGAAAAAAATGAGTTCTGCATGTGGGTTACCTCAGAACCTGTTGATGAAAAAGAAGCTAGGGAAGTGATGAGGGGAGCTGTGCCTGGTTTTGATCAGTATCTAAAAACAGGGCAGATAGAGATGGTTCCCTATAGGGAATGGTACCTCAGAGGTGGTGCTTTCAATCTAAAGAGAATTCTGAATGCCTGGCTTGATAAACTAGAAGGAGCTCTGGCTAAGGGTTACGATGGCATGAGAGTGACGGGTAACACCGCTTGGCTTGAGAAAAGAGATTGGAGAAAGTTTGCTGATTATGAAGAGGAGATAAACAGCGTCATCGGCAACTATCGGATGATAGCCATGTGTACCTATTCTCTTGATAGATGTGGACCACTTGAGCTTATAGATGTGGTCCAGAACCACCAATTGGCCCTTATCAGGCG
>CAYYHL010000104.1:0-6586 GCA_964471775.1 uncultured Clostridia bacterium | reverse complement strand
TGGCCTCATAATCATACTCAACATCCAGGATACCTTTGCATTTTGAGCAGTTGTATCTCGTGAGGAGAGAATACTCCTTTCCACATTTCAAACATTTGAGTTTTGTGGCAAACATGTTTTATCCTCGTCCGATGTTCTATTTATTTCCCCGGTAGCCTCAGGCAGCCCGCGAGCCAGAAAATCGCCTTGCCCTTCGCCGCGCGCGATTTGATCTATTAGTTGTGCGACACCACCGGTGTTCCCGACCGCGGCCCGTCATAAAACCACGTTCTGTTGCTTTCACGGGAAGAGCTGCCAGGTTCCCCGTGCTTATGGTATCAAGACCGTGCTGATGTTTTCGACCTGACTAAGCGGGCGCACAATCTAGAAAAAGATAGCTAGCTGACACTTCATATTGGATAGCGTTGATGATCTCAAGGATGCAGAGCGATCTTCATTCCCTCAAGTCTTTCGCCTGTTTCCATGGCTTCTTGTGCTTTCTCCAATGGGAAAATGTGTGTAACCATTTTTTCAAGAGGCCATCCCTGCTTCAAGCCCATCTCTACAAATTTGAGACACCGGTCGTAGTAGTGTGGCGGACAACCGAATTGACCAATGATAGTGATATCTTTCCAGCACATATGTTTGAAGGGGTTGATGGTGGTCTCTCCAGTATCCACAAAGGAACCTATTTCTACAAATGTCCCGCCTCTTCGCGCCATGTTAATTCCCTCTGGAACAGCTTCGGGGACGCCTGTGCAGTCTACTACCAAATCCGGTCCGACTTCGCCGGGGGTCCATTTTTTCACTAAGGTGACCCTTTCTTTGGCATCCGTCACTTCGTCGATATTAATGAAATGATCGAATATTCCAAATTCCTTCACAATTTCGAGCCGATGAGAGGGGGCACCCACCAGGATAATTCTATGCGCACCGCAAAGTTTTGCCGTCATTCCTGCAGCAATACCAATGGGACCTGCACCCTGCACTGCCACCACATCCGAAGGACCAAATCCCTCTTTAACAGAAGCATAGGGCTCCATTGCCCTGATAACTCCTCCTACCGAAGCAAAGATATCAACCAAAAGAGCTGCTTTGTCGGGAATTTCATCTGGTATCTTCCAAACCCAGACCCTGGGTTTTATGAAGACCTTTTCTGCGTATCCTCCGAAAAGGTGTGGAGGAACCTCACAGTTTGTCTGACCGTAGGCAAACGGATTCGTACACAGTATTCCAGGATGATTCTGGGGAACCCATCGGCAGTACCAACACTTTCCACAGGGAATTGCACCGAACCAGGTTATTCTGTCTCCGACTGATAGCTTCTTACCCGTTACCTCCAGCTCCCCAGATGCCCTTTCTCCTAGCTTCTCAATTCTGGCAATGTTCTCGTGGCCCAGAATCATGGGCAGGGGAGCATCTTTGTTCTTTCCTTCAAAGAGGTGTTTATCTGTTCCACAGATACCCGCCAGGATCATCTCAACCACCATTGAGTCTGTGTCCACTTCTGGGTAAGGAAAGGATTCAATGTCCAATCTGCCAAACTCTCTCATTACGGCAGCTTTCACTCTTCTTTCATTGCTCATTATTTCCTCCCGTCATTGAGAAATTGTCAAAACTTGTTCGCTCTACGCTCGCGAGTTCCCGGCAGGTTCTATTTTAGACCCGCCAGACCTCTCATGCCCTTAGCAAATGACCGCTGTGCCAGCAGCGTAATAAGAATAGGTGGCAGGAGAATGATGGAGATACCTCCCGTGATCTTGTTCCAGTTGAGAGAAACGTATGAGACCAATCCCATTGCTGCTGCAGGAAGAGTTCTGGCGCGATACGGTGCGAGGAACAGAGTAAAAATGAAATTATTCCACGAAAAAATGAAACAGAGAAGGGCCGTGGCGACGAAGCCGGAACGTATATAAGGTAGAACCACCAGAATCATCTTCTGAAACACATTGGCTCCGTCAAGATCGGCTGCCTCCTCAACTTCTATAGGCATTTCCTTAATAAATCGCTGAAGCAACCATATGGCCAAGGGAAGTACAAAGGTAAGATGAGCAATAATGAGGACCAGGTGGGTGTCCATAAGGCGAAGGGTTTTGAATAAGATAACATAGGGGAACATAACGGCGAGGGGGGGGAGCATGAAAAGTGAAAGCATCCAAAAGGCAATGTCTTCTTTTCTGCGAATATTGTATCTTGCTAACGCGTAGGCAGCTGGAAACCCAAAAACCATGGCAATAACCAGGGTAATTCCTGAAACTTCTATGCTGTTGAGGAGATAGCGAAGAAAGTTTTCCTTCAGAAATAGCTCCTTGTAGCCTTCAAATTGAGGTTTGAAGAACCAGACTGGTGGAATCGATACCGCCTGGCTGGAAGTTTTTAGCGAGGATGCGAAAATCCAAATAATCGGAGCTAGAAATGATAAGATAATGAATAGGGCAACGATGTTCAAAAGAATAGTTCCCGGAGTTAACCGCCTAGCGAAATTACTTTCATACCGGGCCACGTCTCACTCTCCTCACTACCAGATATTTCGCCTTCTTGCGTAAAAGAAGAGAAGTTCACAGAAGACAAGAATCATAGCCAGCAATAGAAATGAGGCACTCACTGCTTGTCCCAACTTCATGAATTTGAAAAAAAGCCGAGAAATATAGAAACTTATGGACTCTGTAGCAATACCTGGCCCTCCCTCTGTCATTATGTAGAACTTATCGAATCCCCTAAAGGCGAGAATAACGCGGAAAAAAACGACAATGAGTATGGGAGGAAAAATGAGAGGTAGTGTTAGGTGAAAGAATTTCTGGCCACTCGAAGCACCATCCAAATCCGCTGCCTCATAGAAATCCTTGGGGATGGATTCAATTGCAGCAAGAAGAACCAAGAAAACGAAAGGAGTCCACGCCCAGACATCGGCAATAACAATTGAAAACAAAGCTGGAATTGCTTTGGCTGACCACTCAGGTTGTATCAAATGGAACACACCCAGTATGTAATTCACTATTCCGTACTGAGTCGAAAAGAACCATTGCCACATAAGACCTACCGCTACCGGTGCAATGCTCATAGGAAGAAGCAGGAGGAATCTACCCCAGGCAATCCAGGGAAACACCCTGCGGGAAGAAAACACAACAGCCATAGCCATTCCTAAAACCAGCGTGATGGTCACCGCTAACGCAGCATAGGTAACGGAGACCTTGACTGAGTTGCGAAACCGCTCCATGCCCAGGACCGACTGAAAATTCTTGACCCCAACGAATGGTTTTTCGCTGTGTCTTGACATATCATACTCACGTAGGGAAATACTTATAGCCAATATGAGAGGAAAAACGGTTATGCAAAAGAGCAGTATGAAACTGGGGAGTAGTAGAAAAAGCCCTTCACGAGTTCTGCGACGCATATGACAAGAACCCCTCTTTAGATTCCTCATAGTGGCTATGTTCTCCACCTGAGAAGAACGGAACCGTACTAACAATAATACACCCCATTCCCTTTGTCCAGTCGCTCGATCCTTGTTCTTTAGCCGTCTCCCATTCTCCCGTATCAGGAGACAACGCAAACACATATACTCCGGAAAGAGGAGAATCCTCTTTCCGGAGTACCAAAGTCCTAGTGTGTCGACTGCCGCACTAGGAATAAGCCTTTTTCAGCAGCTCGTTAGCTTCATCACAAACCTTATTCAGAGTTTCAACCAGCGGAACCTCTCCTGACAGTACACGGTGATAGCCTGTTGACAGAATTTCACTGACTGCGGGATACTCACGAATATTTGGTCGCGACATGCCGTAGAGTAGGTTCGTCACTTGCGCCGCAAGCTCAGGATATTGAGCGTAAGCTTCCTCATCCATGTGAGAGAATCGAAATGGTTTGCCTCCCAGTCGGGTGAAGTCCTTGGCGATTTCCTTGCCGCCCAAGTATTCAAGTACCAAATAAGCTGCTTCCTTATTTCGAGAATCCACGTTGATCCCATGGACATTTCCTCCCATGTGGCAAACCCGTTTCAGCGACCCATCCGGCATCTTTTTCCCCGGTACAGGCCCGTAGGCAAACTTCCCAACAACATTCGAGTATTGAGGATCTTCTAATGGAGCCCCCACTGCCTCTTGGATCAGAACAGCCATAGCTATATTTCCGCTTCGTACGGCTTCAATGAAATGAGCAATGTCATAGTTGATGGTTTCCGGAGGAGACAGCTCCCTGTAGATTGTCTCATTGTAGAACTTCAGGGCCGCGATTCCCTCAGGAGTGTTCCACAGGACACGCATCTTGGGTAAGCCCTCATAGTCTACGTCGCTCCCATTTATATAGCCAGCTCCCCACTCCCACAGATAGGTCCCCACATCGTAGGAAAGGTACTCCCCTTTTCTTGCCTGAAGACAGGCGGCAAAAGTCCCTGGATTCAGCGACATCAGCTTTTCACCATACATCACATACTCTTCCCAAGTCACTGGCGGAATAGCCCTCCCGGCAAAGTCGACTAACCCTGCCTTCTCAAATAGGTCCTTCCTGAAGCCGAACATGTTACCATAGGTGTAGCTGGGCAATCCGTAGAGTTTCCCGTGGTACTTGCAGAAATCGAGTACCGGGGGGAAGAGGTCATCGACATCAGGATCTTTTAGCCCAAGGTACTCGTCAATAGGAACAATCCAGCCGTTTTCTACGTACTCTCCCAGAGACGGTTGGTCGATTCCTACCACGTCGTAGGTTCCCGTACCGGCCAGAAAGTCCATCTTCGAAGCCTCTACCATTTCCTCGAAATCCACGAGGGACTCTTCCACTTTGATCCCCGTCACCTTTTCGAAATTCGACTTATGCAACAGGTCAAATTCTATTTCGTCAGAGAGCTCCCTTACCGTCAGGACCTTCACGGTAGTCCCGGCATAAGGCGCCTTCGCCGCATACACCGGCAACCACACCCCCAGCACCAAAACCACAATCAAATTGATCAACAATAAGGTTCTTAATCTCTGCATCTTGAAAACCTCCCCTTTGAACGCTTTGCTCTTTCCTGAGAGCCTCGAAAAAGAGGAATTAATCTTCGAGTTGCTTCAATTCTCCGTCAAGTCTCCTGAAAAGGAGAAACTAGCCTTACCACACTTCTCTCTTCGGAGGCTTCTCCTCAGTCCCATCTAGCGGCCTATCTTCCTGTTCACCTCCCTTCGGCCTTATCTTTAGCGTGCATTCTTCTTCCTCTTCGTTACCTCTGTAGTCTCAATATTCGTTGTCTCCAATTCATACAGTGGGGGTTTAGGCGTGTCCCATAGCCCTTGAGATAGTGCGAGCTGCCTGCAAAAGTTTTTCCTTATAGGTACCTTTCAGTATCTTCCTGGGTACTTGGTGGGCCAGGCCTGAAATACTTACACTGGCAATAACATTTCCATTCATGTTTCTTACAGGAGCAGCAATACATACAACGTCATTTTCACGCTCTTCTAAATCGAGGGCATACCCTTGTTTTTGAATCTTGTCCAATTCTTTCTTCAGTACATCCATATCGGTTATTGTATTCTTAGTGAATCTATCGAGTTCAAGATTATTCAGAATAGCCTCCCTTTTTGCATCAGGTTGGAAGGCCAACAGAGTCTTACCCACCCCGGTGCAGTAAAGGGATGCATGAGCCCCTCTTTTAGAAGTCATGATTCGCACTGTCTGCTCATCCGATTCTATCTTGTTCAGATACAATGCCTTAGCCTCATCCAGAATACAAAGGTGGATGGTCTTCTTAAGCTCATTGGCTAACTTGGTGAGGGGCGGGCGCGCTTGTTTCTCCAGGTCAAGGTTCTGAAAGAATACACTGCCTAGTTTATAGACTTCAACTCCTACGGTAAACTTACCGTCTTCGGACACAGTTTCTACAAAGTTGTGCTTCTCTAAGGTTCGAAGGATCCGAAGAACAGTGGTTTTATTTAACCCGGTGATCTTGGAAAGCTCGGTCATAGAAAGGGTAGGAGACTTAAAGGAGAAGGACCTCAAAATCTGGAGAGCCTTTTCTACAGATCTAACAATGTAAGCCTTTTTTTCAGAATTCAATTGGTGCCTCGCCTGGGGTTTGTCTCACCGTACGAAACTGGGTTTCAAATAATATCATAGTCCACAGACTTTTTGTTGTCAAGCCCCTTGCATATTGAGGCAACTCCTTAACTTTCGATCGGCAAGGCGCGTGTATTCCTCTATGGAAAGGATTCAGGCCATTTCTCCAGAGATATACCTTAAGCCTGGAATTAGTAAGTCTTTCAGGTATTCTGCCCATGAGATTTTGGACAAATACGAGATGAACTATCCATGTCAAAAACACCTGGGAGATCATGGATTTGTTTTCTCTGGGTGAGACAACAATTCCTCGGAGTGAAAAATATGTCCGCGGAATTCAGGAAATCAGACAGAAACCAACGAAAAGGCTTTAACTTACACTCTGGTAGGCGATGATGGTCCGGCGAGTTCAGTTTCTTTTTATTTATTCTCTCAACCGTAAAGATCCGTTGCTATATCCTCCAGCCCCAACTCTTGTAGCTTTTTCTTGGATGGCTTGCCGCTTTCCCTATCCCAATCCATTTCCTGAAAATATTCATCCATCATTAGCTCTAGGTTAATGTTCACTCCTTTGAGGGGTCCA
>CAYYHL010000103.1:0-6589 GCA_964471775.1 uncultured Clostridia bacterium | reverse complement strand
TCATGGCCAATATCAAAAGATCAACCCATCCCAAGATATACGCTCATACCACCATCAATAAGGTGAATCAGGGAGAGATACCGGAAATGGTAAGATTTATCTCCGATAAGGTTGAGGGTCTAACTTTCCAATTTCACTATCCATATACAGGTGAGAACGATGATCTGATGCTGACTTTTGGAGAACGAAAGATGGTACTGGATGAGCTCATCAAGCTAAAGAAAGATGGACTTCCCATAGCCAATTCATACGCCTGCCTTCAAGCTCTGAAGGATAATAAATGGCGATGTCACTCGTGGATGATTGCTAGTGTGGAGCCCGATGCCAAACTAACCCAGGGTTGCTATATCAAGGGTCGTGGTGAGGTATCCTGTCAAAAATGTGGCTTCTCTGCTCATACTGAGATATCGCTGGCCTATAGTGGTGTGATAGAGTCTATTAGGGCTGGCAAGAAGATCTTTTTGTCCTCCAAGAGGCTAGTGAATGCCTAAAGCAGATTTGATTCTCCTCCATCCTCCAAGTGTGTACGATTTTAGAAAGAAGGTTTCCATGTATGGGCCTATCAGCGATGTAGTGCCTTCGACACCAATCTTTGAGATGTATCCCCTCGGTTTCATGACCATAGCTGATTACTTGAAAAGACATGGATATCCTGTGCGCATTATCAATATTGCCCTGAGGATGCTGAAAAGCAGGCGATTTGATGTGGAAAGGTTCATTAAGTCACTGAATCCTTTGGCCTTTGGCATAGACCTGCATTGGCTACCTCATGCTCAAGGAAGCCTGGAACTGGCTAAGATTATCAAGAAGTACCATCCCCAGGCTCCGGTCATCTTCGGAGGATTATCGGCTTCATACTACCATCAAGAACTCATTTTATATCCCCAGGTTGACTACGTAGTCCGAGGTGATTCGGCGGAAGAACCACTTCGACACCTTCTTGAGATGATTCGGCAGAAGGGACCTCTCGAAGATGTTCCCAATCTGACTTGGCGAGAGGATGGAAGTGGAGTTCGGGTAAATGAATTTTCCTATGTGCCTCGTGATTTGGATGACCTTTGCTTTGATTACAGGAGCGTAATAAGGTCGAGTGCTCAATATAACGATCTCACAGGCCACCTGCCCTTCCGGGGTTGGTTCAACTACCCTATTGTGGCCGTATTGCCGTGGCATGGATGTAGATATAACTGCCTAACCTGCGGCGGAGGAGCTCATGCATACAAAAATATCTGCGGTCGAAACTTACCAGCCTACCGCAACCCCGAGTTGGTAGCTCAAGATATTGGTGTTGTTTCAAAACATCTCAGAGGTCCGATTATTGTTCTAGGAGATATTCGCCAGGGAGGTAACAAGTATGTGGAAAAGTTATTAGATGGAGTCAGGAGCAGGCGAATCAGCAATCACATAGCCCTAGAACTGTTCTCGCCTGCTTCAAGAAAATTCTTAAGAATGATGGCTGATTCTATCTCTAGCTTTAACATCCAGATTTCACCTGAGTCGCATGACGAAGAAATCCGGAAGGCCTTTGGAAGAGCTTATGATAACAAGAGCTTGGAAAGGACCATTGAGTACGCCTTAGAGCTAGGGTGCAAGCGAGTGGACCTTTTTTTCATGATCGGCTTGCCCAGACAGACTCCGCAGTCCGTGCAGGAGACAATTAAATACTGTGAGACCTTAGTAAAAGAGTACGCTACCAATGGAAGTGGTAGAGTTCATCCCTATATTTCTCCCCTAGCTCCTTTTCTAGATCCAGGGAGTCGGGCCTTCGAAAACCCTCAGAAGTATGGCTATAAGTTGTTCTACAAAACCCTGGAAGAACACAGGCAAGCACTGCTGGCACCAAGTTGGAAATACATGCTCAACTACGAAACTGTCTGGATGAGTCGAGATGAGTTGGTCAGCTCTACATACAACGCCGCACTTCAACTCAACCGCTTGAAAGTGGAACACGGTCTACTAAGACAAAGAGAAGGGAGCACAATAGAGGCTCGGGTCAAAGAAGCCATGAGCCTTATGCACCGGATTGATGACATACTATTAATCAAGAACGAACAGATGCGAGCAAGTAGGATGGACAGGCTCAGAACCAGATTCTCTTCCCTTAACAACTCGACCATTTGCAGGAAGAAGGAACTGAGATGGCCGATGAACCCAACCCGGTTCAATTTTCCCCGGATTATCAAGGCTGCTTTAAGTAGAAACTAGTCTTCAAACTAGAAGGAGAAAAAGATATGCTTGGTCTTGGACTGTCAGAGTTGGTCATAATCTTCGCCATTGCCTTTTTCATATTTGGACCTAAGAAACTTCCTCAGATAGCGCGAGCTGTTGGAAAGGGCATCAGAGAGTTCAAGAAGCTCATGCAGGAACTAGAGTAGGAATCTATCCCCGCAAAGACGAAGACTCAAAGCTTTCCACCTGTGTTGGTCACGGGGCAATGCCCAGGAGAGTTCAGGCTGGGGGACTCACATAATAAGGAGCAGATGTAACCAGATGAGTTGGACGGAGATAATTCTTCAAATGAGGTAGATCCACCAGTTTTTCATTGAGAGGTCACAGAAATCTCTGTGCCAATCACGGAGGCTATTATTAATAGAGAATCGCAATATTCCACGGAGGAGTCCCCAGTAGGATTGGAGGCTGATGTAGAAGACGACAAGAAACCTTTCTTTCAGCACCTGGGTGAGCTCAGAAGGAGGTTAGTTTTTTGCGGGGTAGCGGTCATTGCTGGAATGATGATTAGTTATTTCTTGTACGACGCGCTCATCTTAGATCTCCTCCGAGCCCCCTTGGATGCCTTGACGGGCAAGGAAGGCAACCCTTTTGCCGTGGGTAATCCTCTTCTTAGCTTTTTGAAATCATCCGACAACCGATTGGCAGAATTAGACTTAGACCTCCATTATATAGGGCCTTTGGAGGCTTTCCTGGTAAAACTCAAGGTTTCATTCTATGCTGGATTTGTTCTTGCATCACCGGTTGTTTTCTATCAGGTATGGAAATTCATGTCAGTTGGACTAAAAGAAAGGGAGCGCAGAGCCTTTCTTTTCTATTTTCCCATCTCTATCCTACTCTTTCTGGCAGGAATCCTGCTTGCTTATTTTGTAATGCTGCCTACAGGACTCTATTTTCTGATAGCGGTTGCCGGCAGCAGCCTCAAACCAATGCTCACCATAAGTCAATATACCTCCTTAGTCGTCTCGCTCTCTTTGGTCTTTGGAATAGTCTTTGAGCTACCTCTGGTAGTGCTGTTTCTGACCAGAATTGGACTTGTCTCTCCCGTACTCTTGGCCGAAAAGAGAAAATATGCATTTGTTCTTATATTCGTAGCATCAGCTCTTTTCACGCCCCCCGACGTGTTTACCCAACTTATGATGGGCATTCCGGGAGTTGCTTTGTATGAGGTGAGTATCTGGCTTTCCAGGATGGCCTCCAAACGGCGCAAGACAGCTACGGAGCTAGCATGATTTTTGTTGTACCTGTCATGTTCTCCCATTCATTTCTCTCCCATTCTCTTTCCTGGCTATGACATGCTGTTCCTCGGCAAGGTCTATGATTATTTCTCCTTGTGTCGGATGAACGATGGTCTTTTTCTCAAAATTATCTGAATCCGCACGCATCATAGGCCGTAATCAACCTTGCAGAAATCAGAGTTTGTTGCCAAGCTCTGACACAGATTTGACAGAACGTTTGTCGCCTGTATAATTTGTGAAAGTAATCACAAGAGCGAACCTGGGCAAAAGAGTGTCCTTGGGCAACGCAAGCATTGGCTCTTGACTGTCTTGCGAGATACGAAGGTCAAAAGGAGCGTACTTCTGGATGATGTCCCTTATCCTACGACCATAGAAAACAAGACCCGGTACATACCGGGGTTGTAAGATTGCTTGATTTGGCGGGGGGGGGAAAATCTTATGGAAGTCCTCTTCATTAGCACGGCCAATTTTCACCATCTTCTGGGGAATCTAGTTAAGAAGAATCTCCTCTACGCTCCCCGAAAAAAAGGTGATTTTCTCTTCTATGAGAGGATAGAGACCGCCTCTCCTAAGGACCTTATCCTTCACACCAATCGGTCTGTCCGACCCCTCAAGTCTTTCTTCTTTCCTCCCTATCAAAAAGTCAGCCAGTATTTCGAGAGTGCCTCCCCTGAAGATACAGAGACTCCTAAGAGAGTAATCCTGGGAGCAAAAAGCTGTGATCTTGAATCCTTAAAGACCCTAGATAGTGTGTACGCTGGCACCCAGTTCAGCTCATCTCCAGATCCCTGGTACACCAGAGCAAGGGATGGTTCCCTCTTGATATCCAGCGACTGTCTGGAGCCGGATGAGTACTGCTTCTGCACTCTCTTGGGTTCTAATCCCCATCCTGAAGGGGGATTTGATCTTAACCTTTCTCCCGTAGATGGAGGTTTTGTCATAGAGGCGGGTTCAGAAAAGGGCAAGACTATAGTTGATCAGGACCAGAATTTGTTCACCTCGGCCGACGAGAACGTCCTTGCCCAGAGAGAAAAAACAAGGGCTGATTCCCTGGCCAAAGTCAAAGAATTAAACCAGGAAGTCGAGGTCAAGAGTCCCTATAGAGATATGATCAGGGAAACCTACGCCTCCCGTGTCTGGAAAGATCATTCGCAGAATTGTGTAGACTGCGGCGGGTGTAACGAGATCTGCCCTACTTGTCGATGCTTTCTTCTTCAGGATGGGAGGGAGAAAGAGAGGTTCGAAAGGGTCCGTCTCTGGGACGCCTGTCTTCTTACCGGCTTTGCCCGGGTAGCCGGAGGGGCGAACCCCAGAGCTAACCTATCAGATAGATTTAGCAATAGACTATTCTGTAAATTCTACTTCTTCCCGGAGAATGTGAATCTCGATGCCTGTACCGGCTGCGGGAGATGCATCAGTGTCTGTATCGGAAAGATTGATATGAGAAAGGTCTTCAAAGATTTGGAGAAGGAACGCTCAAAAGGTTCTGCAGAGAAGATAAAGTGACTGAATATGACCCTATTAAAACTAGTATATCCGAGATTATCACCGAAACCCCCAACATAAAAACATTTGTTTTGAAGCCGGAGCGCCCCCTGGATTTTGAGGCAGGGCAATTCATCCAGTTGACTGTCCCTGGAGTGGGAGAAGGACCTTTCACCCCATCCTCCTCTCCCTATGAGAAAGAGAAGCTGGAAGTCACTATCATGGAGGTTGGCAGGATTACCTCTACTCTGCATGATTTGAAGCAAGGCAGCATGGTAGGGGTTCGAGGACCCTTCGGAAAAGAGTACCCCCTGGATAGATTCAGAGATAGGGAAATCCTCATTGTGGGAGGAGGTGTAGGCATGGCTCCGCTCAGGTCGCTTTTTCTGTCCCTGGCCCATACCATTGACGATTATAAGAAACTAGTGCTTTGCTCCGGATCCAGAACTCCCAAAGACATAGTCTATAAAGACGCAGTATTGGACAGGTGGCAAACTGAGTTTAAGGATAAGGTCTCTTTTCGCATCACCGTGGATGAAGGTGATGGAACCTGGAAGGGGCAGATAGGACTGGTCACCACTACCCTGGATAACCTAGACCAGGAGATATCCAACTTCAGAGGAAGCATAGCCGTGGTATGTGGTCCTCCCATTATGATGAAGTTTACCACAATGAAGCTCTTAGATATAGGCTATGGACACGAGAATATCTATCTTTCTATGGAAAAGAATATGTCCTGTGGAGTGGGAAGATGTGGACACTGCCAGATGGGAAAATACCTGGTATGCCGGGATGGTCCTGTGTTTACCTACGAAGAGGTAAAGAATATCTCCAGTATGTGGGATTAGCTGCGTGATTGACCTCGAGGTAAAGTAAATGGACGAAGGCAAGGCAAAAGGAAGCAAAGATCGAAAGAAGAAGACTCCCAGGAGGTTATTCATTAACCTGGACCACTGGTTGGAAGTGAAAGACCTTAAGGTTGAGTGTAGTTACCCCTATCATCCCGATAACAACGGTTTTATCTTCCTTCGGGAGTGGTTGGCCTTTCAACTGGTCTGTCGGAAATGTGAAGAGGCCCCTTGCCTTTCTGCCTGTCGGTATGAGGCTCTGGAAAGACCGGAGGGTCAGGATATAAAAAGGAATAACCTCCTCTGTGTAGGCTGCAGGTCATGTGCCGTCGCCTGTCCATTTGGAACCATTTATTTTGAGATATTCCCTTTTCTCACCTTTAAGTGCGACCTCTGTGAAGGGAGGCTCGAGGAGGGAGAAGAACCTCTGTGTGTCCACACCTCTCCCGAAGGAGCTATTCAGTACGGCGACTTCGAGGTTGAAGAAAGAAAGAATCAACATCTGCTCGGTGACGTCATCGTCCAGATGAGACCCTGGAAGAAGGCTTAGGAGATAAAGGCATAAGGATTCATGATGAGTCAGGTTCTCTACAGCATGGGTGCATTTGTGGTCTTTCCCGGTTTTCTCTTCACCGCTGTGGTAGGACTCCTGGCAGCCTGGGTGGACAGAAAAATCACGGCGCGTCTTCAGTGGAGAGTCGGGCCTCCCTGGTATCAAAACTTTGTTGACTTTTTTAAACTTCTGGGTAAAGAAACTATTATTCCCCGGGGAGCCAGTAAAATAAGCTT
>CAYYHL010000102.1:0-6592 GCA_964471775.1 uncultured Clostridia bacterium | reverse complement strand
TTATATTACCATAAGCCTTCTCTGGAGGGAGGTTGCGTGACTCAAGATTAAATACTAATCCGTCATACCTATCCTTCTTCAAGCATGGGAAGGGTCTCTCCTCCGTGGCTTAGCACACTTATTTTGGCCTCTTTACCATGATATTCCAGACAATCCCTGATTGAACTCTCTATACTATGGTGGTAAATAAACCCTAGCCTCTTTGCTTCTTGCCTACTTATACCTTGGCTTACTACCAAAATCCTTTTATGTTCCCGGATTTTTGCCCAGGCTAAAGCAAGAGCCGCTCCCACGTAGTCAGAGAGCTCTTTTCTATTCACTTTCTCCCGAATTTCTTTCCATGATAAATAGGCGTAAGAGGTGATCTCGGGGTGTGTTTGCGCAATCCCCTCCGGGCAAGGGGTGACAATCACAATACTCCCTCCTTCTTCGCACACCCTATCTGCTGCATAAAGAGTCTTATGAGCTTGCCAGAAATCAATATCACAGGGGTGGGAACTGGCTATGACCACGGGAACTCTTGAGCTAAAATTTGCCCTGTAGACCTCTTTCGCTGCTTCAACTCCCTTCCTGAAAGCTTTTCTATAACCTCCAAAGAACGCTCTAAATAAATTTCCCTGTCTATCTAGTACTACGTTGAAAATATGCATCATTTCTACTCGCGAAGCTATTTCTTCCATTTCCCGTCTAACCTCATTTTCAACTTTACCCAAGAGCGATTGCTTATACCTTACACCCAAAAGATGCGTTTGCGCCGTTGTGTCGGCACCACATATTCCTGGCTGAATTATCTTAGCTCCCCCACTAAATCCACAAAGATGATGGGGAATAATTGCACCTATTCCTAACACAAGATCTGCCCATACTACTAATCTATTTACCTTTATGGGAGTTCCATTTCTTGTACTACCCAAATCCAACAGATGGGCACTGTCCAGACTATGATTAACAATTTCAAACCGCCTATTTATCTCCCGCCCAAATCGGTCATCTATCTCTCCTTCACCCATGGGACGATGAGTGCCCAACGCTACGAGAATCTTGATGTTCTCCCGTTTAACTCCTTTTTTTATTAATCTCTGGATAATGATGGGAATGATTCGATGGACGGGGGTCTTCCTAGTAAGATCATCAACCACTAAGAGAACTCTGTCTTCGTGGCTTACTAACTCCTCGATTTTTTTCGATTCAATGGGATCATCTAGAGCCCTCGTTATCTCTTTCTCTATGGCGTTGGTTGTGGTCACCTCTTTTGGAGAGATAATCTCACCAACGGTTTCTGTGGGAATGGTAAGACAGATCTCATCTTTTCCGTAAGGTAACGATATTTGCATACTACGCATCTATTCTACTCCACCAATGGATCCATATTGCCAGTCAGCCGCTGAGAAACCGCCTCCCGCCCTGTGGAGGAGAACAAGTGTCCCCGTTTCAAATTAGCAACCTTATCTCTACTAGACTTTTTATATGATCTTTGCGATAGGTTGTCAAACCCGGGATCTGAATCATGTAAAAGAGTCTTGTGCAAACGAGCTGGGCAGTAAACGTTCTTCGCTTCCTCATCGGCAGGGTCCCTCTAATCCCCCCTCAGGTATTTATCGGTCCTGCCAGACACCCTAACAACTCTGATGCATTTTGTCCAGCTTCAGAGGTTCACTCCACGCACAGTTGCCAGGAGATGAAGTTGTGCTACAGTAATGGAGTCAGATCTTTCTTTTGAACGAAAAGGGAAACATAGAAATAAAGGGCTGGGGGGTAGACTGCGTCAGTTTTCAAGCTAGGAAAAAGAGATCAAGAAGCAAGAGAGGAGGTGAAAATATAGATAAGGTTATTGACTGGGCAGAAGAAAGCTTCAAAAAGAGCGTTAGATAATTAGTTCCTTATAGAAGCTTTCAGGGAAGATTGAACCGAATATCTGAAAATGGAGGATACAATGAAAAGAAAAATTCGGTATGTGGTAACATTTTTGGTGATAACTTCGGTGCTTTTCCTTCTTGGAAACATTGCTTCGGCTCAGGAAAGTACCCTAGACACCGTGTTAAAGAGGGGGGCACTGAGGGTAGCCGTTTTCACCACTCTTCCTCCTTGGGGCTTTCTCGACGCGGACCATAATGAAGATGGATATGATGTAGATCTGGCCAAACAAATGGCTAAGGCGCTGGGTGTAGAGCTTGAAATAACTCAGGCCCAGGGCCCAAACCGAATCCCGTTCCTTCAATCTGGTAAAGTTGACATAGTCATTATGTGCTTCGGGGACACTTTGGAGAGAGCTAAAGCGGTAGCTTTCTCGAAACCCTATGCCTACGAGTTTGTCGCTCTCAGTGCAGCCAAGGCGAACAAAGACATTATGGGTTTAGAGGACCTTGCTGGATATCGAGTGGGGGTGGAGAGAGGCTCAACTCATGATATGCTCGTTACGCCCATGCTTCCCGAAAACACTGAGGTACTCAGATACGAAACTCCGGTCGATGCCCTGTTGGCAATGAAACAAGGCAAGGTTGATGGCGTTATCGCCGGTGCTTCAAATAGTGCTGTTTTCTGCAAACAAAACCCTGAATTTGAAATTAAGGCGGATATCCTGAAGGGTAAGTATGGTGCGGTCCCTACTATGGGGGTCAGAAGGGGAGATCAGGAATGGCTGAACTGGGTTAATCTCTTCATTGATAACATTAACCGAACGGGAGTTAATCAAGAATTGTACTATAAATGGTTTGGATTTCCCCTGCCAAGGATATCGCCCAACTGGTAAAGGAAGGTTAGTTTAGACAAAAGTATATTGGTAATGAAGGCAAAGGCCTTCCAAGAAAACCAAGTGTCGGACGACTTTCTTAAGATCTCAGGTCTCCGGGCATCTCAACGTGTAACTTCGCTTCGGCGTAGGAAGTGAACACCTAGGGGTGTCCTGAGATCTGAGGATCTTATCTTCTTATTTAACAAAGCATTGGTAGAATTTCTACCCCCGGTATAGTTTGGAGGTGAAAAGAAGGGATGGGGTACACATTTTATTTTGATGTGCCAATTAAGTCGCTGCCGTTTTTGCTGAGAGGTACCATTACTACTCTACAAATTTCAGCTGTCGCTTCATCTTGTGGCCTTCTCATCGCAATAGGGGGTGCCACAGCAAGAATGTCAAAAAACAAAATTGTGTATAGCTTAGCTACTGCATATGTAGAGGTGATAAGAAATACTCCCCTCTTAGTGCAACTTTATTTCTTGTATTTTGGCCTACCATCGTTGGGCCTGAACTTCGACGCAAACACTACGGCGATGGTCGGACTATCGATATCAGCAGGGGGATATTTGACTGAGATAGTTAGAGCTGGCATTGAGGCAATTCACAAGACTCAAATTGAGGCAGCTCTTTCTTTGGGTATGAGCAATGTTCAAGTTCTTTTGTTTGTGAAGTTGCCTCAAGCAATTCGAAAGGTCTTATTTCCCATAGGTAATCAGTTCATCATGACCGTTTTAGCCTCAGCCATTGCAGCAATGATCTCGGCCGAAGAACTCACACATAAGGCTATGATCCTTGAATCAAGGACATTTCGCTCTCTCGAGATCTTCACAGTGACCATATTTATTTATTTTGCTCTGAGTCAAGTTCTATACGCATTATTGAGGCTTATAGGTCGGCTGTATCTCAAGAGAAAATACGAGTTTGTAAAGACCTTGCCGCCGAGCCTGTAGAAGAGGAAAATCTCCTATGGTAGAATGGGTATCTAGCTTTACAGCCAAGGACCTAATTTTCTTACTAAAAGCCATGGTGATAACACTTCAGCTGTTTGGTTCAGCTTTAGGGCTTGGACTGATAGTTGGTTTCTTTGCCGGAATAATGCGGACCTTTCCCAGGTCAGTCGTTGTGAGAAAGCTTGCCAGCTTCTACATCGAGTTCTTTCGATGCACTCCCGTCATGCTACAAGTCATTGTTTTTTACTTTGGTGTCTCTTTATTTGGCCTTGAACTCTCCAGAGGAGTGGTAGCAGCTGCTGGACTATCCCTGTACGCTGGTGCCTATTTGGGTGAAATTTTGAGAGCAGGCATTGAATCCGTCGACCGAAGACAATGGCAAGCTGCAGCTTCACTTGGTATGAGCTACCCCCAAATTATGGGGGGTGTTATCTTGCCGCAGGTAGTCAGAATCTGCATCCCGCCTTCAATTAATTTCTTGGTATCATTGGCCAAGGCTACCTCCTTGGTGAGTGTCTTAGGGTACATTGAGCTTACCAGGGCAGGAAGATTGATTGTTGAACGAACTTATCAGCCATTCCTGGTTTGGGGAATAGTAATGGCCATTTACTTTCTTATTTGTTATCCGATAACCATAGGAGGAAGAAGGCTTGAGATGAGGTTTCAAAGAAAAGAGGTAAGGTGACATTCCATGGCAGAAATGGTGAGAATAGAAAAGGTACACAAATACTTCGGCAACCTGCACGTCCTAAGAGATGTTAGTCTGAAGGTAGAGAGGGGTTCCGTCGTGACTATTATCGGACCCAGCGGGAGTGGGAAAAGTACGTTGCTCCGATGCATTAACTACCTGGAGAAGATTGATAGTGGAGAGATTTGGGTGGACGGAAAACTGGTCGACCCAAAGGTGTCAAATATAAGGGCACTTAGGCAGGAAATAGGTTTTGTCTTTCAAAGCTTCAATCTTTTTCCTCATCTGACGGCAATAAACAACGTTGCTCTCGCACTGCGAAAGGTAAAGCGTTTGTCTCGGGCCGAAGCACTTGAAATAGCGGAGGATAGCCTGGCCCGAGTTGGTTTAGATGACAAGCTTAATTCTTATCCCGACGAGCTCTCGGGTGGTCAGCAGCAAAGAGTGGCGATCGCCCGAAGCTTGGCAATGACACCTAAGCTCATGTTGCTGGATGAGGTCACCTCAGCCCTCGATCCTGAATTAATAGCCGAGGTATTGAATGTGATACAGCAGGTAGCGACTGGAGGAATGACGATGGTCATTGTAACACACGAGATGGGTTTTGCTAAGGAGATAGCTAGTCAAATAGCCTTTATGTACTCAGGTGACATACTGGAGATGGCGCCCCCCAAGGAGTTACTGGCGCAACCGCAAACAAAGGAGTGCGAAAAGTTTGTCAAGGCCGTTCTCTAATAACGGGTATTTTGGGTTTGAGAGCTAATCTTGCCCAGGTCTTGCTATAACGCGAGAGCATGAAAGAATAGGAGGTGCTTCATGGAGCGTATCAATCGAGAACGAGAAAAGAGATATCAAGAATGCGTTGAAAAACTCATATCTTGGCTGGTGGCGCAACAGCAAGCCGACGGGTCTTTCGATTCGGATCCAAATGTTTTCTACAAGATTCCTTGGACCCTTTCGGCCTGGGGCAGGCAGATGCAAGCCACACGTTTATTGGATTGGAGCAAAGAGAAAGCTTTTGAGAAGACATGGCGGTTTGCTCCCGCCTTTTCTGGGAAAGACCGGTTCCCATGGCCTACAAAGAACACGGGCGGCGAGTGCACCATGGCTTATCTGTATGCATTCCTTCAGATTGGCTCTCAAATCGTTGGCAGATTTGATTTTGCCTATGGGCTCATGAAGACCGTGCTATCTTACCAGGACAAGACCTACGGTGGTTTCTATGGAAAACGAATTGGTCGTTCTGAAGGGGAGATGGATCTCATGACCACGGCCTTTTGCGGCCTGTCATGTCTCTACAGCGGTAGGTCTTCGGAGGCTAAAAAGGCAGCTGATTTCCTTGTTAAGATGAAAGAACTCCAGCCCGATCCGAATCGAAAACTTTATGTTTCCTTGAGGAATAGCGGCAAACCAGTTACTGATTTTGCAGAAGACGATGCAGCCTGTTACGTTTTGGACACTCAAAAATCCGGGCAAATGTATATCTTCCCTGGGGCCGCGATTGTGAATCTTTGCAAAACCTATATGGCAATACCGAAACCCGAATTCCTAGATACAGCAAAATCTTACTATGAGCTTGTCATGGGCTGGGATGACATCTGGGAAACGCCAAGGTCAGGGAAGTTCGCTCTAGGTTGCTCCTGTCTCTACAAAATTACCGGAGACCCGGAATATCTCCAAACGACAACTAGGATTGCTGATTATTTGGTGAAAACTCAAAATGAAGACGGGTCCTGGCCAGCTCCTCCTGGGTATGCGGAGTCGTGGACTGCAGAATTTGGGATCCATTTGACTGAAATTCTCAAGAACACTACCACTGCTTGATCTTGATCAAGTATGGATAGGCGGTTAAAGCGGAAAAAAGAATCCGCAGGAACGGAGTTGGCCATTGACAAACATCTCGGACGAGAAAAAATGAGAATTCACCAAGATAGATTGGGTGATCCCGGAAAATGGAAGAACGCATATTTATCCGGGAAGATAGGGTGGTCATGCGAGTCTTTATTGCTCGGTTAGTTTCTGAATCACTATTACGTATTCTGGAACCGGTGGTAGAAGTAAGCATTTGGCCGGCTGCAGAGGACGTGATACCTAGCAAGGAGGAAATCATTCGGGGGGTCCGTGAGGCGAATGTTCTCCTCTGTCTAATAACCGAAAGCATTGACCGCCAGATCATGCGGGCTAATGACGAGCTACTTGGCGTAGTTAATTGCGCCGTGG
>CAYYHL010000101.1:0-6601 GCA_964471775.1 uncultured Clostridia bacterium | reverse complement strand
ACTCGCTAAGGTAGCTGATATAATGCTCCGGCTGCGCCACCTTCGGTCCAGGGAAAGTTCCTCGGTGCCTGTGTAAGTGTCTGAGATCGGTTAAGGAATGCTTTGGTCTAGTCAGATGAGGTGCGGGAGAAGCTCTAGACTGGGATAAGGAGGCCAATAATTGGGACAGAAGGTTCATCCAGAAAGTTTAAGGCTGGGCATAACCAAAGATTGGATAAGCAGATGGTATGGAGAAAAAGACTATGCCAAGCTTCTGCACGAAGACATAAACATCCGTCGCTTCCTCAGTGAGAAGTTCAAGCGAGCCAATGTTTCGAAAATCCTCATTGAGAGAGCTATCAACAAAGTCAGGGTAAGCATTTTCGCCGGGCGACCGGGGATTATCATCGGTAAGGGCGGAGAGACTATAGAGGACACTAAGGAGTACCTGGAAAAGTTGATTGGGGGAAGTAAGGTCTTTCTGAATGTACAAGAAGTCAACCAGCCAGACCTGGACGCTCAGCTCGTTGCTGAAAGGATTGCCTTTCAGCTTCAGAGAAGAACAAGTGCAAAAAGAGCTATGAGGGAAGCGATTTCCCGCATAATGGAACTCGGGGCCAAAGGAGTCAGAATTGCTTGCAAGGGAAGAATAGCGGGAGCTGAGATTGCCAGGAAGGAGTGGATGAAGGAAGGGAGAATTCCACTACATACTCTCCGGGCAGACATTGATTATGGAGTAACCACGGCACATACCATTTATGGATGTATCGGGATCAAAGTCTGGATATGCAAAGGAGAGATACTGCGACCCCTGATAGAGGAGGAAAGCGGGAATGGTATTGCAACCCAGAAGGGTCAAGTATAGGAAATCTCACAGGGGCCGGATGAAGGGTAAGGCTTCGAGGGGAAGTCAGCTGAATTTTGGAGAATTTGGTCTAATAGCCGAAGAACCCAGTTGGATGACCGCCCGTCAGATAGAAGCCAGTAGAATTGCTATAGTCCGTTCCATAAAACATGAGGGTAAGCTTTGGATTCGGATTTTCCCTGATAAGGCAGTGAGCAAAAAGCCTCTGGAGACCCGTATGGGAAAGGGCAAGGGAGAACCTGAATTTTGGGTGACGGTAGTGCGGCCAGGGAGGGTACTCTTTGAACTGGCGGGGGTTAGAGCCGATGTGGCCAAAATCGCTTTTAGATCGGTTTCCCATAAGCTCCCCTTCAAGACCAAGATGATATCATCCTTTGATGAGGAGCTTCTATGAAAATGGAAGAACTGAGGGAGCTATCTGGAGCGGATCTTCGTGAAAATCTTAAGCGTTTTCAAAGTGAAATGTTCAAACTGCGCACGCAAGCAGTACAGGGTAGAATGACAAAAACCTCGGAGATGGCTGGAACGAAAAGGACTATAGCCAGAATAAAGACTCTTTTGCGAGAGAAGGAGTTGAAAGAAAGGTCTTCGGGAGGAGACGTGAAGTGAGAGGGAAGACAAAGATCAGGGTAGGGGAGGTTATTAGCAATAAAATGGACAAGACCGTGGTGGTAGCTATAAAGCGTGAGTTTGCCGATCCCCTGTATGGCAAAAGGGTGAGAAGAAGAAAGAAACTCAAGGCTCATGATAAAGCAAATTCATGCAATGTCGGGGATACAGTTCAATTGGTAGAGACGAGACCCCTATCAAAAGAGAAGCGCTGGAAAGTTGGCAGAATCCTGATTAGAAGGGAAAAGTAGTATGATTCAACTCCGGACCCAGCTGAACGTTGCGGACAACACCGGAGCAAAGAAGATAATGTGTATTAGAGTCCTGGGTGGCTCTGGACGCCGATACGCTCGGATAGGAGATGTGATAGTTGCGTCGGTTAAGAAAACTATGCCCAGCGGTGAAATGACAAAGGGCCAAATAGTAAAAGCAGTGGTGGTGAGAACGAAGAAGGAAATGCGCCGAAAAGACGGCTCCTATGTTAAATTCGATGAAAATGCAGGTGTGTTGATTGATGGTGCGAGAAATCCTAGAGGGACGAGGATCTTTGGTCCCGTAACTCGAGAGCTCCGAGAGAAAAACTTTATGAAGATAGTTTCTTTGGCTCCCGAGGTCTTGTAGATGGGCACGACGAGAACCTCGAGCAGAGGTCTTTTTCCTCGGCAGGGGTGAGGTAGTTATGAGCAGAATAAAGGTGGGCGACGAAGTAGTAGTCATCTCCGGGAAGGATAGAGGGAAACGGGGTAAATTGAGAAAGAAGTTGCCCAGAGAAGATAGGATAATGGTTGAAGGAGTCAATGTGGTCAAAAGGCATGTGAGACCCACCCGGAGAGGGCAGGCCAGTGGCATAGTAGAAGGTGAAGCTCTTATCCATGCGAGCAAAGTGATGCTGATATGTTCTCGCTGCGGGAAGAGAGCAAGAATAGGAATCAAGACATTAAAGAAGGAAGGAAGGCTCCGGTTCTGTAAGAAATGCGGAGAAGTTATTGATTAGAAGCTCTGAAGGTAAGTAAGAATGGCAAGATTGGAGGAGACCTACAAGAAAGACATCGTTCCGAGACTCATGGAGAAGTTTAGTTATAGAAACCCCATGCAGGTTGCCAGAGTCGTGAAGATTCACCTCAATATGGGGGTAGGCAGTGCCAAAAAAGACCCAAAGTCTCTGGATGTTGCTAAAAAGAGTTTAGCTCTCATTACCGGCCAGCAACCGGTAGTTACTCGGGCAAAGCGATCCATCGCTGGATTTTCCCTAAGAGAAGGAATGAAAATAGGATGTATGGTTACTTTGAGGGGTGAGAGGATGTATGAGTTTTTGGATAGACTGCTTAATCTAGCCATCCCAAGGATCAGAGATTTTCGGGGAGTGTCCAACACTGGGTTTGACGGAAGGGGTAATTTCACGCTGGGGCTGAGAGAGCAGTTTATTTTTCCCGAAGTGGAGTATGAGGATGTAGACGGAATTCAGGGGCTTTCGGTAACCATAGTAACTACTGCCGAGAAAGATGAAGAAGCCAAAGAATTGCTTGCTTCTCTGGGAATTCCTTTTGCGAGCTCCTAACTGAGGAGAGCGCAAGTTCCCTCAAGATTGTTTTGATGCTGTCAAGGAGAGTGCAAAACTGACATGCAGCGAGGGAAGGGAAGAGTTCTGAGATTTTCATGATACAAGGTTAGCAGGATGGCCAAAAAGGCTTTAGTAGAGAAGGCTAACAGAGAGCCAAGATTCAAGGTCCGCTCCTACAACCGTTGCCAAATGTGCGGGCGACCTCGTGCCTATATGAGGAAATTTGCTCTGTGCCGGATTTGCTTTCGCAACCTGGCCCAGAAGCGACAGATTCCAGGGGTAAAAAAGGCTAGTTGGTAGCTCACTTCCTTCAAAGAGGACCCATTGATTGACGGACGGAGCCCGTGCCGAGGCCATCTTGAAGAGGAAAAAAAGAGATGCTTACCGATCCCATTGCTGATTTGTTAACGAGGATAAGAAACGCCAATATCCTGTCCAAGGATAGAGTTGAGATTCCATCTTCCAGTCTGAAGGAAGCCATTGCGGCTGTGCTGGAGAGAGAAGGTTTTGTCCGGAGATACAGAGTCATTACAAGAGGGAAAAGAAAGGCTCTGCAAATATATCTGAAACGCACCTCTGAAGGAGAAACAGTCATCGCTCATTTGGAGAGAATTAGCAAACCAGGCAGACGAATGTACGTTAAGAAGAATGAGATACCACGAGTGCTAAACGGAATGGGAATCTGTATTCTTTCTACTCCTAGAGGCCTGCTCAGCGGGGAGGAAGCATCAAGAGTGGGAGTTGGAGGAGAAGTCCTTTGCTATGTCTGGTGAGCCAGCCTGGCTATGTTTCCCTCAAAGGACGATAAGCCAGGAGCTCGTAAATAGACGAGGCCGTGGTAGCCGCAAGATGAGGACCTATTATGTCCAGAGTGGGAAGAAAACCTATCTTGGTTCCTGAAGGGGTAAAGGTCGAGATAACCGAGAACAAGGTGTCGGTCAAAGGCCCTAAAGGCGAGTTGGAATTAGAAGTGCCCTCTCTGTGTGAAGTAGTGCTGAGAGAGAGCGAGGTCTTGGTCAAAAGAACAGATGATAATAAACAGACCAGGTCGCTTCACGGGACTGTCCGTGCCCTGATTGCCAATATGGTAAAAGGTGTTTCTGACGGATTTGAGAAGTATCTTGAGATTGTAGGAATGGGTTACCGGGCTAGCCTGGAAGATGGTGCCCTCATCTTCAGTTTAGGCTACTCCCATCCAGTGAAATACAGCCCCCCGGAGGACGTAGGGGTAAAGGTTGCCAATGCTACTACCATAAGGGTCTACGGCTGTGACAAACAAAAAGTGGGGGAGGTGGCCGCTGAGATCAGAGCCTTGAAGAAACCAGAGCCTTATAAGGGAAAGGGGATAAGGTACAGAGGAGAAGTGGTAAGACGGAAGGTAGGAAAGGCGGCTTTGGCGACAAAGGAATAGTTGGAATGGGTACTCGCACCGATAGAATTTTAGCCAGACATAGGCGAAGGAAAAGGGTCAGAAAGAAGATTTTCGGAACTCCAGATAGGCCCAGACTTTCCCTTCACAAAAGCAATCGATATATTTATGCTCAGCTTATCGATGACACAGAGGGCAAGACATTAGTTTTTGCCTCTTCGACAAAGAGCTCCAAGAGGAAGGGATCCTCTGCAAAGAGTCTGAAGGTTGCCGAGGATTTAGGAAAGAGATTGGCAGGTGAGCTAAAGAAGAGAGGAATAAAGCAGTTAGTTTTTGACAGGAACGGTTACCCCTATCATGGACGGATAAAGATCATAGCTGAGGTGCTGCGCAGCCAGGGGACCATATTTTGAAGCCAAGGCTCATGCACCGTGAGGGAAGGCAGGTCTTCAGAGATTCACTCTCAACAAAGAGGTGAAAGGAACTAGAGTGTCAAACCAAACTCAAAATGGTACCGAGACAAAGAAAGACACGGGTGAACTGGAAGAAAGACTCATTAGAGTAAGAAGGGTTTTCACCGTGGTCAAAGGAGGCCGAAGAATAGGTTTCAATGCATTAGTGGTGGTGGGCAATCGCAAAGGAGGTGTAGGAGTAGGACTGGGAAAGGCGAAGGAACTGGTTGAGGCTATCAGCAAAGGGAGAAGAAGGGCAGAAAGAGAAATGGTACAAATTCCCCTGAAAGATAATACTATTCCCCACCAGGTGGTGGGGGAATATGGAGCAGCGAGGGTCCTCCTCAAACCAGCTTCATCTGGAACTGGAGCAGTAGCTGGAGAAACAGTCAGAGCGATAACGGAACTGGTAGGCATAAGAGATATTGTGACCAAATCTCTGGGAAGCAATAATCCTCTCAATGTGGCTAAGGCAACCCTGGAGGGCCTGAGTACATTGAAGGACCCGAGCAAGGTTTTCCAATCTAGGGGAAAGGCTAAGAAATGATGGATACTGATCTTCTTAAGCCCCACCCTGGCGCTACTCATAAGAAGAAGAGAGTGGGGCGGGGTCCCAGTTCAGGACATGGGGGAACCTCTACTCGGGGACACAAGGGTCAAAGGGCTCGCAGTAAGGTGGCCAAATGGTTTGAAGGTGGTCAGATGCCCCTGGTCAGACGAATTCCCAAAAGGGGATTTCATCCTCCTCGGAGAGAAAAACTGCTCACGGTAAACGTGGAAAAGTTAAATGTATTTAAGGCTGGCAGCGAGGTAGATCCAGAAGCTATGAGAAAGGCTGGCCTGGTAAGCCGCAGGGGAAAAGTCAAGATTCTCGGTAGAGGGGAGCTCGTACGGTCCCTAAGGGTAAAGGCGGATGGTTTCTCCAAGGTGGCTCTGGAGAAAATAGAAAAGCTCAAGGGAAGGCGGAAGTCCTCCGATGTGGGATAAATTCCAGAATATCTTTCGAATTCCAGAACTTCGGCACAGAATCCTTTTTACCTTGGCTATGTTTTTGGTCTTCAGAGTGGGTTCCTTCATACCCATTCCCGGAGTAGACGTAGGCGCTCTAGCCCATACTCCCATCTTTCAGACCGGAGCCTTCGGTCTGATGAATATCTTTGCTGGAGGGGCTCTCTCGCGTATGTCCATATTCGCTCTGGGAATAATGCCGTATATTAGTGCTTCCATCATCATGCAGCTTTTGACCGTGGCCATTCCTCGTCTTGAGCAGTTGAGCCGACAGGGAGAAGAGGGAAGAAGAAAAATCACCCAGTACGCTCGGTTTGCTGCCTTACCTATTGCAGGCGTTCAAGGCGTCGCACTTACTGTTTGGATTCAAAGTATGGAAGGAGGAGCCTTCGTCAGCACTCAGGGAGTCGGCTTCATTCTTCCGGCTGTGATTACTATGATCACAGGAACTATCTTCATAATGTGGCTGGGGGAGAAGATTACGGAGATGGGAATAGGCAATGGGATCTCGCTGATTATCTTTGCTGGAATAGTGGCACAGGTGCGTCCGGCTGCAGGGAATATAATCAACATAACCCGGACAGGACAGCTAACCCCCTTCCTGCTTTTGCTTTTTGCTATCATTGCTGTTTTCGTCACCGCAGCCGTAGTGCTTATTTACCGGGCAGAAAGAAGGATTCCTATTCGTTATGCTCGAAGGATCGTGGGAAGGAAAGTCTATGGGGGCCAGAGCACCTATCTTCCTATCCGTATAGGAG
>CAYYHL010000100.1:0-6683 GCA_964471775.1 uncultured Clostridia bacterium | reverse complement strand
CAATTGAAGGAACAGCCATGAAAAAAGACAGCCAGGTTCTTGTACCCGTATTCCGGGCCAGAACTGTATGAATAACCAGGATATCCAGCGCTACTGCCCCCAGGACAGACCCAGTCGGCGACACAATTAGTGGGAAGATTATCGTAGTACCAATCCAGGTTTCCCTTATCTTCACTCACTCCCACCAATTCTCCTCCTTCACTCTTCCTTAAACCACAATAACCCTTCTTTTCCGGTGGAATCACACACTCATTGGCGCACAGCGCGCAGGCTATCCCCTCTGGATGGCGGGGCGGCCTCACGGGAAGATCAAACTCCTTCCTGCTGCGGCGGTGAGCCTCCTCAATATGGGGACGTACCTCGTCAAACTTCCGCCTTATGCAATTGACGCACAGTCCTAAATTCTCAGCAATGAGGAGAGATTCTTTGCCGCAATGGATACATTCAACTTTCATTTTATCACAAAGATCTCTATCTTTTCCCTCTTTGCAACTTCAATGAGTGCCTCAAGAGTTTTCCATCTAGACTAGATGCTCAATCAGTATTTTTGTTCCAATTCCAATCAAAATGAGGCCACCTGCCGTCTCAATTTGACGCTCAAAAAAGCGTCCAAACCTATCACCAATAAAGGTACCAAAAAATGACAGGAGGAACGTTACAATTCCAATTACTATTATTGCGACTGCAACAAAGATTTTCAAAAATGCAAAGCTTACCCCAACCGCCAAAGCGTCAATACTCGTAGCAACGGATAGCATCAGTAGAGCATAAGTATTGAGCGGGTTGCTTTCTCTTTGGCTTGATTCTATCCTGATCGATTCATAAATCATTCTACAACCAATAAAACTCAGAAGTCCAAAAGCTATCCAATGATCGAGACCTGCAATAAAGCCTCTTAAGGTGAGTCCTCCAAGCCATCCTATTAGTGGCATAATTGCCTGGAATGATCCAAAGAATATTGCAATCTTCAAGGCACCACTAATTCTTACCTTTTCTATTGTCATTCCGCTGGCAACAGATACAGCAAAAGCATCCGCTGCCAGTCCTAGTGCTATGAAAATAGTTGCAACCATGTCCATTTGGCATTACTTTTGCAGAGTCAGTTTATCTCGCTTAACATTGATATTCCAAAAGTCAACCCTTTTGACCTATTATATAGCTAAAAGAGGGGTAGTACAAGAAAAAAGGAGATAAAGGCATGAAGATAAGCGGTCCTATTATGAGGTGAGTTTAGATCTGCATAGAAATTGGCTGCCTATGCGGCCCCAAGTTCTGAGAAAACTCTAGCCTATCAACGCAAATTCCTTCACTGTGAAGGCAACTGACCCCTCCGTAAGTCATGCTTCGTATTTCTCCTCGTATCGCCGTTTGAGCATTGCCATTACGGAAGGGTCTGCCAAGGTGGTGGTATCCCCAAAAGCTTTGCCCTCAGCAATGTCCCGGAGCAGACGCCTCATGATCTTGCCGCTCCTGGTCTTTGGAAGCTCATAGGTGAAGAAAATATCGTCAGGTCGAGCTATGGGTCCTATTCTTTGGGCCACGTGGTCCCTCAACTCCTGAACCATCCCGGCCGACCCTTCAAAACCACTCTTCAAAGTCACGAAGGCGGCAATAGCCTGTCCTTTGATCTCATGACTCTTTCCTATGACGGCGGCTTCGGCAACTGCAGGATGGCCAACGAGGGCACTCTCCTCCTCCATGGTGCTTATACGGTGACCTGCAACGTTCATCACATCGTCCACCCGACCCAGAAGCCAGAAATATCCATCCTTGCCTTTCTTGCATCCATCACCTGTAAAGTAAACACCAGGGAACCGCTTCCAGTACTGCTCGACATATCGCTCTGGGTCGCCGTAAATGGTGCGCAGCATAGCTGGCCATGGTTTAGTTAAGACTAGATACCCCCCATTGGTAGGCTTGCCAGCTTCATCCACTACTTCAGCTTCTATCCCCGGGAAGGGCCTGGTGGCCGAGCCAGGCTTCAGAGAAGTTACGCCGGGAAGAGGAGTTATGAGTATCATACCAGTCTCCGTCTGCCACCACGTATCTACCACAGGACAACGTACACCACCTATATTCTCATAATACCAAATCCAAGCCTCAGGGTTTATGGGCTCACCTACTGTCCCAAGCAGACGCAGTGAGGAAAGATCATGCCGCTTAGGGTATTCGTCCCCCCATTTCATGAAAGCCCTTATGGCGGTAGGTGCGGTATACAGAATAGTCACGCCGTATTTTTCCACTATGGCCCAGAACCTGTCCTTATCGGGATAATCGGGTGCTCCCTCGTACATCACCACGGTGGCTGCGTTAGCCAAAGGTCCGTAGATAATGTAGCTATGGCCAGTGACCCAACCTACGTCGGCAGTGCACCAGTACACATCCTCATCTTTCAAATCGAAAATCCATTTAGTAGTTATGTAGGTCCCAACCATATAGCCGCCCGTAGTGTGGACCACCCCTTTGGGTTTGCCGGTAGTGCCGCTTGTGTGAAGGATGTAGAGAATATCTTCAGCGTCCATCTCCTCGGGCTGACAATACAGAGGCGCTTTTTCCATAAGCCTATGCCACCATAGGTCTCTCTCAGAGCTCATGGGAACATGCGTAGCATCCAGAGCGCCACGATGAACTACGATGACCTTCTTCACAGTCCGACACTTCTTGAGTGCTTCATCGGCATTATGCTTGAGTTTGACCACATTCCCTCGTCTAAAACCACCATCGGCAGTAATCAGGACTTTGGCTTGAGCATCGTTAATTCGCTCGCAAAGCGATTCTGCGGAAAAACCCCCGAACACTACGCTATGTGGAGCGCCGATACGGGCACAGGCTAGGACGGAGATGACCATCTCGGGTATCATTGGTAGATAAATGGTTATGCGATCGCCTTTCTTGACACCCAGGGATTTAAGCACGTTAGCGAACTTGTTTACCTCTCGGTAGAGGTCATAGTAAGTTAAGACCCGGTCCTCACCCCCCTCACCTTCCCATACGATAGCGGCTTTATTTCGTCGCCAGGAGGATATATGCCTGTCCACACAGTTATAGCAAGCATTTATCTTGCCTCCCAAAAACCACTTGGCCGAAGGAGGGGTCCACTCCAACACCTTGTTCCATCTCCGGAACCAATGTAGATCCTCTGCCGCACTTGCCCAGAACCCTTCAGAATCCCTTTTTGCCTCCTCATAGACCCTATCCGATTGGATGTGGGCGGAGGAACGAAAAGATTCTGGAGGAGGGAAAACTCGCTCTTCCTGCAAAAGGGTTTCTATCACTTTTCTAGACATCTTTGACCGCTCCCAAATAGACGTGATTCCTAATCATCCCATCTTGAACCGAACTTCTCTCAATCACATAATAGACAGAATTTGCCAAGAATACAAGAGAAGACAGAAAAGTGGAACTTTCTGTTTCTCGTGGCTCGCCTAGTTCACTCTGCATGGCGCCTATCGGGACAAAATGAAGCTAGCCTCCGGAGACAATGGCTTCTTTTGGACATACCTCGCCACAGAAACCACAACCCCTACACAGGGTCTCGTCTATCATGATGACTTCTTCATCAGCCCTTTGCTTGTAAATAGCCGGGCAGCCAATCTTGAGACATCTGGCACACTGGTTACATCTATCTGGCTCTATACTCCGAGGGCCTTTCTTTGGCTTTTGCAGGAGAACACAGGGGTGCCTAGAAATAATCACAGATGCAGCCTCTTTTTTGACTTCTTCCTTGAGCACCTTTAGAGTTTCGCCGAGGTTGAAAGGGCTAATAACCCGAATATTCTTTATCCCACAGGCTTTGGCGAAATCTTCAGGGTATGCCGTATACGTTTTCTCTCTCATCAGGGTTCTACCCGTACCCGGATGGTCCTGAAGGCCAGTCATCGCCGTGGCTCTATTGTCAACAATCACGATGGTTGATATCCCTTTGTTATATGACAACTCGAGAAGTCCCGTGATCCCGGAGTGAAAGAAGGTGGAGTCTCCCACAATTCCGATCAGGGGCTTGTCTCTAAATCCTGCTTTGTCCATACCTTGAGCCACAGTTATTCCTCCTCCCATACAGAGAATGGTATCCATCCTCTCATAAGGAGGAAATACCCCCAGGCTATAGCACCCTATATCCCCGGTCACGACACAATCGATTCTGGAAAGAGCATAAAAAAGACCTCTAGAGGGGCATCCTGGACAGAACACCGGGGGCCTCGGTGGAATAAGGGCAGCATCCTCGTCCATTACCTTCTCTACGGGCCGTGAGCTCCCCTTCTCTATCCTCCTGCGTCCCTGAGCTACTCTGTCCGGGTTCAGCTCCCCTATCCACGGAAAATAGTCTTTCCCCTTTGTCTTTATGCCTAGACTCCGTATGTGCTCCTCCAAGAAATTGTCAAGTTCTTCAACTATGATTAATTCCTTGTAGTGAGAAGCAAATTCCCTAATGAGATCATCAGGAAAGGGATAAGAAAGACCGAGCTTCAATATGGAAGCTTCCTTGAATTCCTCCATAGCATACTGAAAGGCAACTCCTGAGGTTACCACTCCTATATCCTTTCCTCTCTTGATTACCCGATTCTGGGAACATTTGTTGACGTAGAATTGAAGCTCTCTCAGCCTCTCTTCCATTTTCTCTCTCATCTTCCTCGCATATCGGGGAACGGCTACGTATTTCTGAGGATTCTTGACAAATCCTACTTTCCTGGGGCTCGCCTTTCTTTCGCCAAGCCTGACTACTGATTTACCATGTGAGATGCGGGTACTGGAGCGCAGTATAACCGGAGTGGCGAATTTCTCGGAAAGCTCCAGCGCGGCAATCACGAAATCTTTTGCCTCCTGACTGTCAGAAGGCTCGAACATGGGAACCTTGGCAGATCGAGCGTAGTTCCTTGTATCTTGTTCATTTTGTGAAGAATACATACCGGGATCATCGGCCACTGCTATCACTAGACCCCCCTCAGTTCCCACGTAGGAAAGGGTCATCAACGGATCGGAGGCGACATTCAATCCCACGTGCTTCATAGTTGCCATGGACCTGGCCCCCACCAAGGACGCTCCTGCAGCTGCTTCCACTGCCACCTTTTCATTGGGGGCCCACTCGCAGTAGACTTGGCCTCCGTACTGCGTGAGAGTCTCCAGAATCTCGCTACTGGGAGTTCCCGGATATCCTGCCGCTACGCTCACCCCCCCCTCATACGCCCCCCGCGCAATCGCCTCATTACCACTCAAAATCGCCGATCTATTCCCCATGTGAACTATCCTGGTTCACTTAAAAAACGCCTCCTTGATATTCTCAAGGGAAAGAACCTCCTGAGATATTATCTGTGGGACGATCTCAAAGATCCACTCGATCAAATCAGATGTTTATCGATTAAATCAGATGCTTGTTTTTTGTCAAGCGTGAAAAGCTGAATAGTGGCCAGAATCCCATGTGGCCGTTCGGGAATGTTGAATTCAAGCGTAATTGAGGAGAAAGAAAAGGTGAAAAGGCACCACCGTTTGACTTCCCAGGAAAAATATCTACCATAAATCAGCAAGTTTCTGGCCTGTAGGGAGGAATTTCGTTTCAAAACCAAAGAATAGATGCCACAGTCAATAACTAATGTTCTACTGGTGGGAGTGGGAGGACAGGGGATTTTGTTGACCTCTGAGGTTCTGGCTAAGGTGGCCTTCGAAGAAGGCTGTGATGTTAAAAAATCTGAAGTCCATGGGATGGCACAAAGGGGAGGCAGTGTTAGCTCAGAGGTACGGTTTGGAGACAAGATATATTCTCCGCTTATTAAGAAAGGAGATGCCGATTTTCTCCTTGCTCTCGAAAAACTAGAAGCTCTAAGATTCATTAATCATCTGAAGAAAGGGGGGGTGCTGATACTAAATGATCTGGAAATTCCGCCTCTCATGGTAAGTAGCGCCAAACAGGAGTACCCTAAAGACATTATTTTCCGGTTAAAGAAGAGGACTTCCCGAGTTATCAAAATGCAAGCCTTGAACATCGCCGAGATTGCGGGCAACTCCAAGGCTCTCAACCTGGTTCTATTGGGAAAGCTGTCGACTTTTCTGAGTTTCAAATCCAGCGCGTGGGAAAAGGTCATCCGTCAGGTGGTTCCTCCCCACGCCATAGAAGTTAACCTCAGGGCCTTTGAATTGGGAAGGAAAAGTTGACACTGCCAGACGAGATGTTATAAATAGGAACTTAGAGGTTTGCAGGGGATGAGGGGTACGTGCACTGAGAGCTATCTAGAATATGAGAGTTCGAAATAGGAGATAGGAAACCGGGATCCGGCACCTAACTTATGAGGATTCTCGGATCCGTGAGTCCAAGGGGAGGACAGATGATCTGGAACAAAGAATACGAATGTATGAACAGAGAAAACCTGCAGGACCTTCAACTGAGAAGATTGAAAGAGGTTAGCCACCGTGTTTTCGAGCGCCTGCCTTTTTACAAAAGAAAATTTGAAGAAAGCCAGGTCCACCCAGACCAGATAAAGTCACTGGAGGACTTACAGAAGTTCCCTTTCACCAATAAATCGGATCTAAGAGAAGGCTACCCTTTCGGCCTATTTACTGCACCTTTGGGAGAAATAGTTGAATTTCACATCTCCTCCGGGACCACAGGAAAACCGGTAGTTAACGGGTACACTAAAGGCGATATCCAGATTTGGGCAGAAGTTATGGCTAGAGCCTTGACCTGTGCCGGA
>CAYYHL010000099.1:0-6876 GCA_964471775.1 uncultured Clostridia bacterium | reverse complement strand
TCAACAACTATCAACCCATCAGCTCCTGCATCCGATGAGGCATCGACAAATTTCGCTTCTCCAAATTTGAAAATGGGATTATAATAACTCATTAGCACCAGGGGGATCTGTGTTTCTCGACGCACCTCCCTCACCAGCTCCAAAACTCCCATTGCACTTATCCCCCCATTGAGGGCCCATTGAGAGGACTTTTGAATAATGGGTCCGTCGGCGAGTGGATCAGAAAAGGGGATTCCCAATTCTACCACATCTACTCCCCTTGCCTCCAGTTCCAGAATTAAGGCTCTGCTGGTTCCCAAATCTGGATATCCAGCTGTAAGATAGGTAATGAAGGCCTTTTCTTCTTTGGCCCTCAACTGGTACAGCTTTTCTTCTATTCGGTTCATCTTACCCCGCCTCTGGGTTGGAAATTATCCCGGATACCTGCTCCGCGTCCTTATCCCCTCTACCAGAAAGATTAATCACTATGATCTCATCTTTCTCCAGTCCAGGAGCAATTCTTTTGACATAGGCCACGGCATGAGCGCTTTCCAGTGCGGGAATAATCCCCTCAAATCGGGAAAGCACCTCAAAAGCCTCCAGAGCCTCCTTGTCGGTCACTGTTTCGTACCTGGCTCTTCCCGTTTCCTTCAGATAAGCGTGCTCTGGCCCTACCCCGGGGTAGTCCAGACCAGCTGCCAGAGAATGCGTAGCTAGAATCTGCCCATCCGGATTCTGCAGAATAAGGCTTTTGGACCCGTGAAGAACGCCTACCGTTCCTCTGGCCATGCTTGCTCCGTGCTTGCCGGTAGAAAGTCCCAATCCTCCTGCCTCAACTCCAATAAGTTCAACTTCATCTTCCAAAAAGGGGTAGAAAAGACCCATAGAGTTACTCCCCCCTCCCACACAGGCAACGAGGTACCCTGGAAGCCTGCCCTCAGACGCGAGAATCTGCTCCTTAGTTTCCCTGCCAATCACCGATTGAAAATCCCTTACCATCATGGGGTAAGGATGGGGACCAACCACCGATCCTAGAACGTAGTGAGTAGTCCGGATGTTGCTCACCCAATCCCTTATAGTCTCATTAATAGCATCCTTCAAGGTCGCTGTACCGGAAGTCACAGGAACGACCTCTGCCCCTTGAAGCTGCATTCTAAAGACATTGAGGTGCTGGCGCCGTATATCTTCCTCTCCCATATAAACACGGCAGGGAAGTCCAAAAAAAGCTGCTGCCGTAGCGGTAGCCACTCCGTGTTGACCTGCTCCTGTTTCAGCAATAATTCGTGTCTTACCCATTTTTTTCGCCAAAAGCACCTGTCCCAGGGTATTGTTAATTTTGTGGGAGCCGGTGTGGGCCAGGTCCTCTCTTTTCAGATAGATCCTGGGCGCTCCCAGGTGATGGGTTAACCTTCTGGCCAGGAAAAGGGGAGTGGGACGGCCGGCATAATTTCTGAGATATCCGTTCAGCTCTTCTTGAAAACCCTGCTTATCTTTCCTTGCCTCTTGGTAAGCCTCCTCCAATTCCGCCAGGGCAGGCATAAGTGTCTCGGGAACAAATTTTCCCCCGAAACGACCAAAGTGTCCCCTTCTATCAGGCATTGGTGAATGATTCATCTGCCTCTCTCACCTTCCTCACGAAGTCTTCAAGTTTTTCTGTATCTTTCTTTCCTTCCTCCGCTTCCACTCCGCTACCAACGTCCACCGCATAGGGTCTAACCCTCTCTACAGCTTCTTTAACGTTGTCAGGATCCAGTCCTCCCGAAAGGATAACAGGCACCCCGAACTTCTTGATTCTCCTGGCAATATTCCAGTCAAAAGTTTTTCCTGTCCCACCGTATCTAGAGGGAGAATAGCTATCAAGAAGGTAGGCGTCTACTTGATATTCGGGAATAGTCTCCAATATGCCCTCGTCCTTGATAGAGAAAGCCTTCACTGTTTTTTCTTTAAATCCTTCACACCATGCGGGAGGCTCTTCCCCGTGAAACTGTAGAGTCGTCAGATGACACCTCGCCGCTATTTCTTTTACTTTTTCCCTCTCCTCGTTAACAAAAACTCCCACTCGAGAGATAAAGGGTGGGAGAAACTCAACAATTTCTTGCACCATCCTGGGAACAACCCTTCTTGGACTTTCTGCAAACACGAAACCGAGGGCATCAACGCCAAGATGAGCTGCCTCAAGTGCATCCTTCTTATTGGTTATTCCGCAGATTTTGATCCTGGTCATCTTTCTTAAGAGGTTCCCTTCCCACCAGTTCCCTTAGTTTCCCTCCGACATCCTTACTTTTTAGCAGAGCCTCACCTATCAGGAAGGCATTCACCCCCACCTCTTTTAGCCTGCGAATATCTTGTCGGCTGCAAATTCCACTCTCACTGACAACTGTCACGTCCGAAGGTATTTTTTTGATAAGACTGAAGCTCGCCTCTATGTCCACCTTGAGGCTGGCTAGATTCCGATTGTTAATGCCAACCATATCCAGGGGAAGACCTTTCACTTTGCCCCACTCCTCATCTCGGTGGATTTCGACAAGGCACTCCAGCTCAAGCCTTGATGCTAAATCCAGATATTCTTTTAGTTTTTTCCTACTCAATATACGAGCAATCAGAAGAATAGCGTCTGCTCCCAAAAGCCTGGCCTCATAAATCTGGTACTCATCCAGTATGAACTCCTTAGCCAGAATGGGCAGGGAGCTAACTCTCCTGGTTTTGGCCAGATCATCCAGATCACCTCCAAAGAATTTCTGGTCGGTCAAAACAGATATAGCTGAGGCACCGTTTTCCTCATAGACTCTGGCTAGTTCCTCGGGGTCATAATTCTCGAGTATTACGCCTTTAGAGGGGGAGGACTTTTTGATCTCAGCAATAATGTTAGTTCCTCCCCAGGAAGATAGAGCCTCACTAAAGTTCTTGGTGGGGGTAAGAGCGGCCATTTTGGATCTTAAAGCTTCTAGAGGAACGCCTTTCTTTCGCTCGGCAAGTTCCTTCAGCTTATTATCGACTATCTCGTCCAGAATCAAAGCTCCTCCCCTTCAAGATTTACCTCACGTTCCTCTAGAACAAGATATCGAAAGGGGAACGCTTCGCATGTGAATCGCCCCGAATGAATTACCAGGGCACCGGATTGTATTGAAATCCCCATGGTTGAGCACCCCCAAGAGCATGAATCTACTGCGAATTGGTAAAGTTAATCAAGGACTCCAGTTTCTCCCTGGCGTTTCCTGAATCAAGAGAACTCTCAGCAATTTCAATTCCCTCTTTGAAATCCGCGGCGAGACCCGCTGCTGTAAGACAGGCGGCACCATTGAGAAGAACAATGTCCCTTCTTGGTCCCTTTTCCCCTTCGAGCACGCTTCGGAGGATAAGGGCATTCTCCTCGCGGCTGCCTCCTTTTATCCCCTTCAGAGAAGCCCTTTTCATTCCAAAGTCTTCGGGTTCTACATAACAGGTTTCAATTAATCCACCTTTGAGCTGAGTAATCCTGGTTCTTCCAGTAATGCTGATCTCGTCCAGGCCATCCTCTCCGCAAACAGCACACGCACCCCTCACTCCTAAGTTCTTCAGCACCATAGCCAGAGTGTCTGTAAGAGACGCATCGTATACACCGATAAGACGAACGTTTGCCCCCAGGGGATTGGTAAGAGGACCGAGAATATTGAAAACAGTTCTAATTCCCATCTCCTGGCGAGGGACAAGAGCATACTTCATAGCTCGATGGAAGATAGGGGCAAAGAGAAACCCGATCCCCACTTTCCTCAAACACTCTCTTACCTTCTCCTTTGGTAGATCCAATTTGACCCCCAGGGTCTCCAGCACATCCGCACTGCCACAGCGACTGGACAGAGCTCTGTTGCCATGCTTGGCCACCATCAAGCCAGCCCCGGCTACCACAAAAGCGGCAGCTGTGGAGATATTGAAGGTATTACTTCCATCGCCTCCGGTCCCACAGGTATCCACCAAGACATCTTCTTTAAAATTGAAGGAGTCAACTCTTTTCAGCATCTCCCTGGCAAAGCCGGTAATCTCCACCACCGTCTCTCGCTTCATCCTGAGAGCGGTCAAGAAAGAGGCTATCTGGGATGGGGTGGCTCTCCCTCCCATGATTTCTCCCATGACGCATCCAGCCTCCTCTTCCCTCAGGCCAGAGCCTTGGACTACTTTGCTGATGGCTTCCTTAATCATTTTCCCCCACCTCAAATCTCATGAAGGAAGTTCTTGAGTACCTGTTTACCCAGCGTGGTTAGAATAGATTCTGGATGGAACTGCACTCCAAAGACGGGCAGGTCCTTGTGTCTTATCCCCATAATCTCTCCTTCTTGGGTCCAGGCACATCTTATGAGACACTCAGGCAGGCTGTCCTCTTTGATAATCAAAGAATGATATCTGGTAGCTGTAAAAGGGTTTTCCACAGCCCTGTAAATGTCCTTTCCGTAGTGATAGATAAGGGAGGTTTTGCCGTGCATAAGGCGTTCTGCATGGACAATCTTTGCCCCAAAAACCTCTCCTATACATTGATGACCCAGGCATACTCCCAGGATAGGAAGATAGTGAGAGCAGTGCTGAATAAGTTCATTGGAGACTCCAGCATTCTCCGGTCTCCCGGGGCCGGGAGAGATTACCAGGGCTTCTATTTTCTTTCTTTTTACCTCGCTCAGGGTAATTTTATCATTACGGTAAACCGCCAGTTTCTGTCCCAGTTCCCCCAGATATTGAACCAGATTATATACAAAGGAGTCGTAATTGTCGATGACAAGAATCATTTCATACCTTCCGAAAAGATGAGGTTTTTCTACTCCAACCCTTCTTCAGCCATCTCAATAGCCCTGGTGAGGGCTCGTGCTTTGTTCATTGTCTCCTGATATTCTCTCCGGGGATTAGAATCAGCCACAATTCCTGCTCCTGCCTGAATATGGGCAAATCCGTCTTTTACGATTATGGTTCGAATAATAATGCAGGTATCCATATTTCCGGAAAAACTGAAATATCCCAGAGCTCCCGCATACGGGCCACGAGCAGTAGGCTCGAGCTCCTCAATGATCTCCATGGCTCTCACTTTGGGGGCTCCTGAAACCGTTCCGGCAGGAAAGCAGGCTTTGAGAAGGCCATACTGATCTAGATTCCGCTTGAGCCTCCCCTCGACATTGGAAACCAAATGCATCACGTGGGAATACCTCTCAATCACCATCAGTTCACTAACCTTCACCGTCCCATACCGGCAGACTCTTCCCACATCATTACGACCGAGATCTACCAGCATCACATGCTCCGATCTTTCCTTGGGGTCCGCCAGAAGTTCCTCAGCCAAAGCCTTATCATCACCTTGATTTCTTCCCCGGCGTCTGGTCCCAGCAATAGGGCGGAGGGTCACATCACCCCCTTCCACTCTCACCAGAATCTCTGGTGAAGATCCCACTATCTCAAAGTCCCCGCACCTCAAATAGTACATATAAGGAGAGGGATTAAGAGAACGAAGAGCCCGGTATATGTTGAAACCGGATGTGACTATCTTTCTGGTGAGTCTCTGGGATAAGACCACCTGAAAAATATCTCCCTCCCTGATATATTCCTTGGCTTTTCGCACTATCCCTTCATAAGAAGAGCAGGTGAGGTTGGATGTAGCTTTTGCTAAGCGCCTGCCCCTTTGATCTGGATCTTTGGAAATAAGGCCAGGAGTAGATTTCCTTAGCTTAGCCATCACTTCATCTATCCTCTTTGTAGCCTGCTCATACGTTTTACCAGGCGGCTGCCTCCCATCCAAAAAAGCGTAGGAGACTACCTTTATTCTATGGTCACGATGATCAAAGATTAGAAGAACGTTGGCAAACATAAAGAGGGCATCGGGGAGATTCAAATCCTCCGGGTTCTCTGCAGGAACTTTTTCCCAAAATCTTATGACATCATACCCTACATATCCCACCGCTCCTCCAAAAAAACGGGGCAGACCCGGCAGACTGGGTACCTCAAATCTCGCCATAACTTTCTTTAAGACCCCCAGAGGCCCATTATGAGCTGAGAGAACCTCACGGCTTTCTGCACTACAGAGGATAGCTTCTTTTCCCCTGAACTCGAAAAGAAGAAAGGGGTCGATTCCCAGGAATGAGTACCTTCCCAGTCCTTCCTCCCTCTCCACACTTTCCAGTAGATAAGAGAACCTTCCCTGGCCGAGCTTCAGAAAAGCAGAAACCGGGGTTTCTAGATCAGCCAGACCCTCCTTATAAACAGGGATGAGATTACCCTTTCTGGCGAGCTGCTTGAACTTTGTCTCGTCGGGATAGTACATAACCAATCACCTCCTCAGAGGGTCGGGAAGAAAAAGTCAATAAAAAGACCGAGCTCGAGATGAGCCCGGTAAATGCGGATAGCTTCTCCCCTCATCTCGTCTCAGGCTATCTCTGCTGGCCTCGTCTTCATCATACTATCTGATTATATCCTTTGAGTCGCTAACTGTCAAATATACATTCAAGCTGCCTCCCTCATCAATACTAATGTGAGAGAGCACCAGAGCTATTTTGGACAGCATTCCATGTTCTTAGGAGATAAGGCTTTAATTTCTCAAACTCATCACATAATCGTTCAACTACCTCTTCCGCCTCGTAGGTCGGCATTTCCTTGGTCTCAATAACAAAGGAAGCTGTCCTTCCAAAATAAATAGGTGTTAGAGATTCGACGAGTCTACTCCTCACCTCAGGTGGAGCGCTTTTCTTTTGAGCATAGGCGACGGCAAAGTTATAGACCGTTTTTACCCAAAGTGTCTGAGAAAGACTAAATTTATGCAAGGGAAGCCTGGCTGCTTCCTCCAGTTGTTTTACTCTTCCGGGCGGTAGAAAACTAAGCCAATAATCACGATTCTCCCCCAATCCTTGTCTAAATCCATCTATCAAAACCTCAGGATTTAGCGCTACC
>CAYYHL010000098.1:0-6905 GCA_964471775.1 uncultured Clostridia bacterium | reverse complement strand
TCTCGATTTTCCCCTTTCTGAAGCCTTTCAAGGACGAAAGAAGTCCCTTGATGGTACTGTGAACAATTCTGTCAACAAAAGGATTCATAGGTAAGGTCCTACCTCCCAGCCTCACCTCGGTGCCAGGATTCAGGGGAGGGCAGTGTCTATCGGTCTTGTCACCTTTCACAATCTTCTTGGCCAGCTCATAACAGGTCTCATAACCACAGGCTCCGCAGTTAAGGTTGGGTAGTTTGAAAGCTATCTTTTCAATAATATCCGTCATCCTCTCCACATCCTGAGCGATGCGAAAGACCGGAACGCCCGGCGTCGTTTTTCTTGGTGAGAGCATGGCCACAAGAATCTGGAGTCCATCGAAGAGATCTTTCGGCTCGTCCTTTTCCCTCAGACATACCACCTTGGGGTAGGTTCTCTCAGTTTTGAATCCCTCCACCAAAACGAAATCGGTCTCCAGATATGCCATGATATCCTCAAGGCTCTTTCTTCTTTTAAAGAAGATGGCCGATTCCCTTTCAGAAATTGCTGCCACCTGGTCGGTGTACTCTCCATGTTTGGCGGTATTGGCCTGGGGAAGATCTATCTCTCCATGAATATGCTTTACTGTAGCTACCCTGTAACCTCTTTCCTTGAGCTCTTGGGACAGGCCAACCACCAAAGATGTCTTGCCACTGCCTTTGTAGCCAATTACTCCCACTACTTTCATTTTTCACCTCTTTCTTTCCTCATTCCTGGAGCTTCTTTCCCGACAGTAGGGGCCGAGAAGCTGGTGAGCTTCTCAAAAGCGCATCTAACTACAGCCAAAGTAGCTTCTAGACTTGTAGCCCCAACTTTGGTTAGTCCTGATGGGATTTTCTCAGTCTCCTGGTCCTCTAGGCAGAGGACTCCAAACTCTTGATAAATTCTATCAGTTTTTTCAGAGCGGTCGAGCTGATAGTGTGCTCCATCCTGCATGCATCCTCATCGGCGGTCCTTGGATCTACCCCCAAGATCTCATTCAAGAACTTGAAGAGGGTCTGGTGACGAGAGTAGATTTCTTCGGCTATATTCTCGCCTTTCTGGGTTAACTGGACATAGCCGTACTTTTCATGTCTTATCAGTCCATCTCTGGCTAAGGTCTTCAAGGCTTCGGTGACACTGGGCATTTTCACGCGGAGCTCGCGGGCAATGTTCTTTACCCTAACCACCTGCTCCTCGCTTCCCAGCTGGCCAATGGCTTCCAGGTAATCCTGCATGGTTGGGGTTATTTCCTTAGTCATCCTGGTTCCTCCTCTTTTGAGGCAAAGATTTCTTCTTTACTAGCTAAGCAAACTAAATAGGAAGTGAAGCAGTCCTCCCACGCCAAAAGCAAATATCAACATAATTACCGTACTCTTTGCGGTATCTCTTATTCCCAGTTCCTTCAAGAATACAGCAAAGGTTGCTGCGCAGGGAAAATAGATGACCAGAATTGTTACTGTAGTGACTATCTGGTAAACATTCATCACATTGGCATCGCGCAGGGGAGCAAGAAGACCGGTAGCTACGTCTTTTCTTAAAAAACCTATTATCAAGGGATAGATCGCCTCTTCGGGTAGACCTAACCACCACCCCAAGAGGGGACTCGAAACTCTGGACATGAACTCTGTTATGCGCAGAGCATATAAGACATTAACAATGATGATCCCTACCAATACCCAGGGAATTGCCTCTAACAGAAACTGTCCCATCCTCAAGCGGGTTTTCATTAACAGGTTAGAAAGTTGAGGCATTCTGTAGGGAGGGATCTCTATGGCAATTTCCGGAGTCTCCCCTCTTATTAGTCTGTTAAGCAGAGCTCCCATACCAACAAAGATGCTCATCAGAATGAGGTAAATCAGTGCCACCCAGCCTAGGCCAAAGGGGCCGACAATAGTCAAAACCACCGCGGTCTGAGCCATGCAGGGGATGGAAACCCCCAGCATGGTGAGCATCATAAACCTTTGCTTATGGCTGCTAAGAACCCTTGTCGCCATGACTCCGGGAATATTGCAGCCAAAGCTCATGATGACAGGAACAATGGAATATCCATGCAGACCTATTCTGTGGAATACAGTGTCTACGAGGACAGCTAATCTCGGAAGGTAGCCTAAATCCTCCAAAAGACTGAGAATAATATAGAATACCAAAACTGCTGGTAGCACGATGCCGATGGGAACAAAGATTCCTGTGGTGAGGACGCCAAGAGATTCCAAGTAGCCAGCTCCTGGAACTCCAAGCAACATATGGTGCACGAAGCCACTGGGAAATACTCGTGTTACGGTAGACCGAACGAACGCATCATAGGGACCTTCGAAGAAGGGAACCATAATTACGTCAGTAATAAAACCGGCCGCCGTAATGAAAAGCTTGAACATTCCCCAGAGGACCCCCACAGCAATGGGAATACCGGTGATGGGCTTTACTGTGGCATCCCCCAATTTCTCCAGAAGGGTAGGGTGCCGATGGTGAACCTGCTGGGCCAAGCTGGCAACGGATCCAGCCTGGCCGAATCTTGCCTTAAGCATAATGAGTTCAATAGATTCTTTGTGATCCTTCTCTATCTCTCTCGTGCTCTCCCTGAGAATATCGAGTGGTATTCTCCTCCTGAAATCCTTATTTCCCTCCAGACCGAGAATTACCTGCCAGCGGGCAAGGCCAGTCCTTTCCTCAATAATCTTGATAGTTTTTTCTATGCGTGGCTCAAACTGTATTTCCACTGCCCACCCTCTCCTTAATGATCCTCGCAATAACTGCTCTTAGTTCGTGAACTCCCTCTCCTGATATGGCCACGCTGCTGACGACTGGAACCCCTAAGGCTTTCGCTAGAGCATCTTTGTCAATACTAATCCCCCTTTCCCTGGCCAAGTCGATCATATTGAGATCCAGAATAAGAGGAATAGGTAGTTCTCTTAGCTGCAACGACAGATAGAGATTACGTTCCAGATTAGTGGCATCCACTACGTCCACAATAAGATGGGGTTTCTCTTTCATCAAGATATTGACCGCCACCTCCTCAGCTTTATCAGAGGGAACAAGAGAATAAGCACCCGGGACATCAATAATCTGCACCCTTCTCCCGTCCACCATCATACTGCCTTCCAGGAATTCAATAGTCGTTCCCGGGTAATTGGAGACCACGACCCTTATTCCGGTCAGACGGTTGAAAATGACGCTCTTCCCTACATTGGGATTCCCCATCAAGAGTATTCTCATGACTCTATCTTCCTGATAACTATCCTAGCGGCCATTCCCCGACCGATGGCTACTCTTGCTCCCGCTACTTCCACCATGATTGGTCCCCCCATGGGCTGAGCGGTTATTTTACGCAAGACCTTACCTGGTCGGATCCCTAGAGAAGACAGATGTCGGTGCATGCCCCATCCACCCCTCAGTTCAATCACTTCGCCCCTTTCGCCTGTCGGCAGATCCACGACGGTAACCATTCCCCTTTTTCCCATCATTAATTAGGATACCCTATCTTTATTAGGAAGCCCTAACATATTCTACTGCAAGAAAGCAGACTGTCAAGTTCCTGGGGTCAGCCTGACTGTTCAAGGTTCCCTGGCTCAATTCCCTGGGGGAATTCAGGGGTTGTCGGTTTGAGGTATTCCTTTGAAAAGTGACGTAACCGCTTTTCTGGACAGGTGGTTCACCCGGCAAGAACTCCGCGATTCCCTGAGAGGTTCGATGAGGTAGCGAAAGAAAGGAGCGGTTGACAAAGGAGTGGATTTTACTATCATAAGGTGAGGGAGAGATTGTTTTTGGCGCCAGGCGATGAGGTATCTCTCCCGAGAAGAGGAGGTGGTGACTATGAAGATCGTAAAGGTTGCCAAGACCTCTAAGGGTATGTGTAAGTGCAAAAGCTCATGTTGAGTTTTTGCTGGGTAAGTCCCCGTGAAGAGTCTTGATCGGCCCCTCACGGGGACTTTTTTTGACTGGTCCGGACTCTTTTGAAAGGGACGCTTGGAAGAAGAGGGGGGCGAGCCTTTGTTCTTGTGATGATTCACTTCTGAGGAATGTTTCCTTGAAGATGCGCTAGATCATGAGAAAACGACCTCAAGTGGTGAAACTAATCTGTGAGCATTCTTGCCCCTTTTTCAAGGGGGGAAAGACAGAGGACTCAGCCTGCCAGGGTTTCATTTTTTTTAACGAGTATTTGAACGTGGAAAGAATCGAGGAGGTTTATTCGATCGTACGAAAGGAAATGTCCGCCTGGCGCTTGGTTGATGGTAGTTTCATGTATCGTATTCTTTGCCGAAGGTGCCCTTTTCTGATAGGAGGCTGCGATTTTCGGGATCCTGAATACCGGGGGGAGAGCGTTCCCTGCGGAGGATATATGGTGTTAGCCGAACTATGGGAGACGGGGACCTCCTGGCTCAAAGAGATATTGTGGAAGCTCAGAGGTACACAAGGCACAGGGAATGCCAGAAAAGGATACTTACGTTAGGTTAACTGACTGGTGTACCCTGAAGCGTTTGGAAAAACTTTATCTTTACGATATCAAAGAGGATGAACTTTACCAAATCGACCGGGCTGGTTTTGTTTTTCTCTCCCAATGTGACGGGACGAGGAGACAATCGGAGCTCAAATATCAGGAGGAGTTCTTTGCCTTTTGCCTGGAAAATGGATTGCTCGAGCTAACTACGGAACCTGAGAAGCGAAGAATCCCCCAGGGAAGATCTCCTCAGCCCTCTCTTCGCTATCTTGAACTTCAGGTGACCTCGCGTTGCAATCTAGCCTGCCGTCACTGCTACCTGGGAAGGAGAAAAATAGACGATTTAGAGGTTGGACGGGTTGAAGATATTCTGGATGAATTTGAAGCCCTCCAAGGTCTGAGAATTCTTCTCTCCGGTGGAGAGCCTCTGCTTTACCCATTTTTCTTGCAACTCAACCAAATCTTGCCGAACTACCAATTCCGTAAGGTACTGTTAACTAACGGACTGATTCTCAAGCCAGAGGCAATTGATAGAGTGAACGTGGACGAGATTCAGATAAGCCTGGACGGTATGGAGAAAGGGCATGACCTGCTGCGAGGGCGGGGGACTTTTGTTAAGGCGGTAGCGGCGGCTCGAAGAGTTGCGGATTCAGGAAAGGATTTATCAATTGCCACCATGATCCATACCGGGATTCTAGATGAAATTGACGAGCTCTCTCACCTCGTTAGAGAACTGGGGGCTCGGGAGTGGGGGTTGGATGTACCAGCAGCTATAGGTAGGATGCAGGAGAATCGAGAACTTCAGGTTGAACCGGAGAAAGCCGTTCCTGCCTTGAAGTATGCTTTTGGAGAAAGTTATCACGGAGGAACAGAGGGGTATGCCTGCGGTCACCACATTTGTACAATTATGCCCTCTGGAACGATAGCCAAATGCGGGTTCTACGAGAAGATCCCTCTGGGCCATGTTGAGGAGGGGCTTCGCGCCTGCTGGGAGAGAAACCAACACATTCCTCTGGAGGATCTGGAATGTGTGGGGTGTTCCTACTTGAAAGAGTGTGGTGGAGGGTGTCGCTATCGGGCTCCAGGGCCCTTGGCGCCGGACCCGGTCATGTGTGCCTTCTATAGGGTAAGAATGAAGTGAAGTTTCCTGGTCCCTACGCCTCTGCCTCTATGCTTCAAGGGATAAAGGTACCTCCAGGCCGTGGGACTCCATGAGTGATCTGTTGCTCAAAATTCTTCTCGCATCCCCATTAGCAACCGTTTTCCCTTTATCCATGAGAATAGTTCTTTGGCAAATATCCAGAATTAACTCCAGGTCATGACCAGCGATTATTTTGGTCAGACTAAGGTTCCTGAGTAACTCCATCAAGTTTCTTCTTGCTCTAGGATCCAGATTGCTAGTAGGCTCATCCAGGATTAGAATCTCAGGCTGCATTGATAGGACGGTAGCCAGAGAAATTCTTTTCTTTTCCCCAAGACTCAAATGATGAGAACACCTTTTCTCATGACCTTCCATCCTGACCCCTTTTAGTGCTTCCTTTACTCTTACCCTGACTTTTTCTTCCGAATAGCCTACGTTTATTGGACCAAAGGCAACATCATCAAAAACCGTGGGCATAAAAAGTTGATCGTCCGGTTCCTGGAAGACTATGGCTACCTTCTGCCTCACTTTTGTAATATTCCTCTCTTCCACCTTTATTCCCAGAACTTCAACCGAACCCCGCCCCGCCCTGAGAATGCCATTTAGATGCAGAAGAAGGGTGGATTTACCTGCCCCATTGGGACCTATAAGGCCAACAGACTCCCCCTTAGAAACATCCAAATCTATCCCTTCAAGGGCCTTGGTGCCGTCTGGGTAAACATATTCAAGATTTCTTACCTTTATGATCCTCCTCATCCCATCCATCCCAAAAGATGTAGCATAAGTCCTCCTACGGCAACCAGAACCCCCTTAAGAAGATCCTTCCGGCAAAGGGTGAGGTCATCCAGCGTCTTGAGCCTACCACTATAGCCTCTGGAGAGCATAGCATCCCTGACGCGTTCTGTTCTATCAAAACTTCTAACTAACAGCATTCCCACCAAGTTCCCCATGGTTTTCAGGGTAGAAAGATTCGTTTTCCTTACCCAACCGCGGGATGTGGCAGCGGTAGATATTCTCTTTTCCTCATCCAGAAAAAGAAAGATATATCGGTAGGTGAACATAAGGAGCTGAATGAGTCTATCCGGAACCTTTATTTTCTGAAGGGCCTTGAGGCTCAAATCAAACCTCGTTGTCCCTAGCATGGGAAATATGAGCATGACAGCGCTAATCGCCCTCAAGCTTATTAAAAGGCTGAGCTCAAAGCCTTCCCGGGAGACACCCAAGAAAGATAGTCCAACCAAGGTGCTGCCCGGAACGGTCAGGGAGAGTATGACAAAAAGTGCAACAATGAAGAAAAGAACCCATCTTAGATGAACGAAGACAAAAGAGAAC
>CAYYHL010000097.1:0-6955 GCA_964471775.1 uncultured Clostridia bacterium | reverse complement strand
GAAGAGAGGGATGATGGTCATTAACCTTCAAAACTTACCGGCGTCCCCCAACTTTGATGGTGTTAGTGATAAGAACTCGCTTTTTGATAGGGGAAGTATAAAGTGAAGTGATTCATCGTTTTCCCTTTAAGGCCTGGTCAGAAGACTAAAGAGATAAGTCAATTAACAGTTATTATGGAATGCCAATCCAGGTGGAACGATCTCACCTTATAGAGGAGGGTATCTCTTGTCAAGAATCTCTTTATTGGGTCTTATGGGCCTTTGTTCAGCGGAATCTACACTGTTTTTGTGGGCTTTATTTCGTACGCAATTAAGTAGATTCAGCGAGGGTCGCAGATTGGAGGTTCCATCTGGAAAGACTCATTTGGCTCTTTTTGAAAAGAACCTATTTGCATGAATAACGTCGCGACGAAGTGCCGGTGTCAAACGCTGGGATTCGTCGTCTGTATACCATTTTGGTTGGCTTTCCTCATTGTCCAATTCCGGATCTGTCGGAGGGGGCGTTTGGGTAACCATCTATTCTAACCCGAAGCAAGACGTAGGTCCACGAAGAGCCTGCCTTATATCTTTTCGTTCGCAGAGACTATGGCGTGTAGCCGTCCGACAGAGTTTTCAGAAACGCAACGATAGCCGCCTCCTCTTCTAGGGTCAATCCGAGGTCGCTTAACTTGTCCGAGTCAACATTCACAGGAACCTCAGGCTCTGGCCAATCTTCAACATCACCTATTTCAACGCGACGCTTGTACATGCATCATGATTTATCGGAACGTATGCACCGGCACCTCAGTCCGACACAAAACCCAGATGGTGGCATTGCTACAGGATGGATAGTTCCGTAACCGAGGACATCCCGACAAAAAAAAGCCGATGATCATGACACATAATGAAACGACCTAGGCTTCATCTTACAAAAAAACGGCAACAACAATAAAACGTCTGGCTTGAATTAGGCTAATAACTTAAGATAGCATCCTCCCGCACCGTAATAGGATCAAGTGTTATAAAATCCCCCACTATTATATCCTAACCTTCTCAGTTATTCTGAGTTTCACTCCCCATTCCCAGGTAGTACTGACTAATGTCTTTTCCTTGTATCTCCGCAGCCGTCGATTGAAATGCGACACGGCCGTTGGTAATCACATAGACATACTGTGAGATGGGAAGGGAGAAGGATGCATTCTGTTCCACTAGTAGGATTGTTGTTCCTAAATTCTTATTGATATTTTTTATCTGTTCAAACACCAGTTCTGCCACAAGTGGTGCAAGCCCCAAGGATGGTTCGTCGAGCAGCAGGAGTTTCGGCCTGGTCATCAAAGCCATGGAGATTACCAACATCTGTTGTTCGCCTCCGCTCAGTGTTCCCGCAACCTGCCGCTGCCTTTCCTTTAGCGTCGGGAAGAATTCAAAGATGAGGTCCAGATCTTTCCTAATCTCCTGCTTATCATCCTTGCGCATGAGACTCCCAACTCTTAGATTCTCTTCAACCGTGAAAGTACGGAATATTTCGCGCCCTTCCATCACCAATGAGATATTGGACCTGGCTATGTCTGAAGGCTCCTTACCATCGATCCTCTCTCCTTTAAAAAGAATCTCACCCCGACTCACCCTTCCATTTTCTAGGCTAATAATGCCCGATATTGCTTTGAGGATACTCGTTTTTCCGGCCCCATTCGCACCCAAGATATTGATGATATTACCTTCACTAACCTCGAGGCTTACACCTTTGAGTGCAAGGATGATGTTATTGTAAAGGACTTCAACATTCTTGAATTCGAGCAGCATAGTTTCTTCCTCAATGTCTGTAACGTAGGCAGCGGGGAGGGTGCAATCCCTCCCCCTGCCAAAAGCCTCTTAGATACTTCGATTCAGTGCGCCCGGCAATATTCCCATGTACTATTTCAGGCTGATCCAGTCACTAATATTCACGTATTGTTTTCCCTTAATTTCCAACATTCTGGCCTGCTGATGGCCTTGATGATCCGCGTAGGTAAGTGGAGGAGTTCCGCCGCCTGTGTCAAAATTGACCAAAGCCTCCCACTCGTCCCTAATCATCTTTCTAAACTCCTTGAGCGGCGGAATTTTCCCCTTAGTCTTCTTCAGGACTCTCGTAACCACTTCATGAATGACCTTTCCCTGGATCCAGCCCTTCATGTAGTACGTGTCTTTTTTGACAACCTTATGCGTCTTCATAAATTCACGGATCTCTTCCATCATGGGGATATCTTCGCCCCAATCTGCGTTCACCTTCAGCGCCTTAAAACCTTGGGCGTCCTTTCCCAGCGTGTCGTAAATGACATGGCTGAAGTCGTAGCAGTTTCCTATGAACTTGCTTGCAGGAACACCGACCTTTGCGGCGTCGCGCAGAACCTTCACCGTATTGTTGACGGAGTCTTGAATCCAAACATAGTCAGGATTCAACTCCTTGATCCTGAGAAGCTGCGGGGTCACATCCGGAGCAGCACCGATATACTCGACCTCATCCAGAATCTTGAGCCCCAATTTTTCTGCGAACTTCATCTCTATAGCATTTCGACACGGTGCCCGGCCATACTCAATATCTGCATGGATGAAGGCAAACGTCTTTGCCCCGGCCTCTCTTGCCAACGTCATACCGAGCAGAACCTGCTGTTCATACGTAGGCCCCTGAATGAAGATGTAGGGGTACTTCACCGGATCCACGACGTCCTGTGAAAAACTTTGGCCCTGAAAGACAACTTTTACAATATTGTTGATCTGGTCCCGCAAGGCCTTGGTTCCACCCGTCGACCACCCATTGACCACCACTACTTTCTCAACATCCACCAGTCTCTTGAAGACCTTGACTTCTTCCGGAATCTGGTTTCTTCCGTCCAGGAGTATAGGACCATACTTATGCCCCATCACCCCGCCAAATTTCTCGTTGATATAGGTCAGGCAATCTTTCGGTGCATAGGACATTCCATTCACGTCGGTATCTGTTCCCACGAGTGTTCCATAGATCCCCACCGGAATGGTTCCCGCATACACCGAAACCGCCACCACACAGAACGCAACTACAACCATAAATCCGACAAACTTCTTCATAGCTAAACCTCCTTTTGTAAAAAGTATGGTACTCCAAACTTCAAAATTCTACCAACCCTCCTTCTTACGCTTGATCACCTCCTCTCTTTCTTCTCATCTTATCGCCAAGCCTCGAAAAAATCGAAGCTAACCCCCGAGGTTCAAAGACAAGAAAAACTACGATAATAACGCCAAAGACAATCTGTTTAAAAGCAGCAAAGGCATATTCAATGTGCAATATTGGCTCAAGCATCTCCATCACCCGCTGGATGAACTCTGGCAGCAGCACGACGAAGATGGCACCATATACGGGGCCCAGAACGGTCCCCATCCCCCCGACGATAATCATAGCGATATAATCAATGGAGACATAGAGCTGAAAGGCCTCCGGATTAATGATGGTCATATAATAACACCACAGTCCCCCTGCGACTCCGGCGTAAAAGGAGCTGACGGCAAAAGAGAGCAGTTTATATTTAAACACGTTGATTCCGATTAAGCCCGCGGCTATGTCTCGGTCACGAATTGCAATAAAGGATCGCCCCACATTGGTTCGGAAAAGATTTCGGGTGCAGAAAACAGCGCAGATGGCTAGGGTCACCGAAATGAAATAAAAGACCCGATCGTTGCTCATGTATACACCGAAAATCTGCGGGGGAGTGACATACAGCCCTGAGACCCCGTGGGTCATGCTCTCCCAATTCTTAAAGACATACTCAAGTATAAACTCGGAAGACAGGGTCGCCATGGCAAGGTAAAAACCGCGCAGCCTCAACGAAGGGGTGCCAGCCATAATTCCCACAATGGCCGTAAGTATTCCGGCCACCGGGATACTTAGATACGGCGGCGTGCCTACCCGAGTACTGAGAATAGCGACCGTGTAAGCCCCCACCCCCATGAATCCAGCCTGTCCAAGGGATATCAGACCGGTGTAACCTATCAGAATGTTTAATCCCAACGCCCCGATGACTCCGATCGCTGTCATGTTTATCAAGAAGAGAATATACTGTGTGTATTTGAACAAGGAGAACGGAAAGACCAGAAAGACCCCGAAGTAGATAAGATATGTCCATTTTTTTCTTTCAATTTGTTCTGTCATCACTACAACCTTACTACTTCCTTAGTGCCAAATAGCCCATACGGCCTGACCAGTAAGATAATCAAGAGAAATATAAACGCCGCAACCTGCTGAAAGGCACCTCCAAGGTATGGAGCAATGTAGACTCCAGATACTGCTTCAATAATTCCAACGATGATGCCTCCTATAGCCGCACCGGCAACACTATCCAGTCCGCCCAAAATAACCACTGGAAACACGATAAGCCCAATATAGCTCAAGTTGACATGGAGCGCACTTACGCTTGCTAGCAGAATCCCTCCCGCCGTGGCCACAAGCGCTGAAATGATCCAGGTTACGTAGAGAACCTTATTGGCGCTGATACCAAGGGCAACTGCCACCTTTTGGTTGTCAGCCGCTGCTCGCATGGAGAGACCCAGCTTTGAATACTTAAAAAAGAGGAGAAAGATGACCAACAGTCCTGCCGCTGTCAGAAAACTCCAGAGATACACTGAAGCGATTCTAATACCCCCTACCACCCACGTGAAAGTCGGGAATAGCTTAGGGTAGGTAAAATTGCTCGACCCCCAGGTAGCCAGCGCCCCACCATCCATTATGTACGTGATGCCCAGTGTCACCATGATGATCGAAATGATCGAAACACCCCGGAGATTCCGAAGAACTATTCGCTCAATGAGCATCCCAATGATCGCCGCGATAAAAAACGTGATGATGAGACTCAGTACAATCGGAACGTGGAATTGGGACACGAAAGCATACGCGATAAAGGCACCTACCATAACCATCGAACCCTGGGCAAAATTGAGGACACCACTCGACTTGAAGATCAGGACAAAGCCGATGGCAATGAGTGAATAGATGCTACCGATTGTCATGCCTCCGATGAGAACTTGAATTAACAGGCTCATGATGTACCTTGTCCCTCTTTCGTATGTTGTCCGTAGGAGTGCCCCAGATAAATTCGTATAACCTCCGGATCGTTTTGGACCGTTTCGGCCGTACCCTCGGCTATATTCTCGCCAAAGTCAATCACCGCAATCCAGTCAGAAATATTCATTACCACTTCCATATCATGTTCGATTAGGAATACTGTAAGCCCCCATGCCTTCTTAATTTCTACGATATGTTCGATCAAATCCTGGGTCTCTTCTCGATTCATCCCTGCCACCGGTTCATCGAGAATGAGCAATTCAGGTTTTGAGACGAGTGCCCGCGCCAGATCAACCCTTTTTTGAAGTCCGTAGGGCAATTCGGCCACCATTCGATTTCTGATGGCAGTTAGGCCGAGGAAATCTAAAACTTCTCCGTTGAGGAACTCTTCCAGCGCCTGCTCCTCTTTCTTTGCCTTGCCCCAATAGAATATGCTGGCCACTGGCCCGGATCGGAGGTGGATATGTCTTCCTAATTTAATGTTGTCGAGAACAGTCATTCCTGCAAAGAGCTCGATGTTCTGGAAGGTACGAGAAATTCCGCAACGCGTCACCTGATAAGGTCGCAAGTTAGTGATTTCGCGGCCATTGAAGACAATGTGTCCACTATCAGGTACGTAGAACTTTGATACACAGTTAATCAGGCTCGTCTTGCCCGCCCCGTTTGGCCCGATCAACGAAAAGAGTTGACCCCTTTCGACTTGCAAGTTAACCCTATTAAGAGCTTGAACCCCGCCAAAAGAAAGATTAACATCCTTAATTTCCAGGTGAACCATATCGATTACCACAATCCTTTCACGTTTAATATCTGTGTTTTCTTGCCTTCGAGGCTACCTTTCCGTAGCACGCTCGCCCCAAATCTGCCCTAAGCCCACTTAATATGGGGTTCAAACAACTTTCTGACAAACCGTGTCACGGGTCAAATTCCTCCAGACCCAATTCAGCAAGCTTATCGGAAGTAGGTCGCCCAGAAGCATCCCACTGCCTCTTCTTATGATGTAACGTTAATGCTTCCTCAAATTCCTCGCGGGATATTTTGTTGCCACCCCCCAGAGCGGTAAGTGTAGTACATCCGTTCCAGATTGTAAACACGTTCCCCGACAAGGTAGAGCTCACCTGCCGAGAAGGCCGTGCCTGTCAATTGGGTGAGTATGTCAGACAGAACCTCCAAGGTAAACTCGCCATTTCGCCGCCCAAATCTGCACATTACGAGTGAATCCACCAGCGCCAGCATATTCTCCTTCTCAATAAGTATGTTTATTTTCTCTTCACTGAGACAGTACGGAATTAATTTTCCCTGAAAGATCTCATTCACATATATATAGCCCCTCAAGTGATCGGCCCCTCGGCTGCTTATGGCAAAAGACAACCCCGCTCCGTGTGCTCGTCGCACCTCGTATCCTGGGAACTCCTGATTCTTAGCATGAATTATGTATTTCTCACATTCCTTTCCGAAATGCTTGGCAGCTCTGCTAGATCCTTCCGCTAGGACGTCTCCGAGGACAATTGAAGCAGCCTTTATCTTCCATCCTCTCCCATAAGGCGGCTATAGCCTTTGACATCCGGACTTAGGATAGCGGCAAGTTTACGTTGAGTGCCCTCCTGGGTCATGGGATCACCCCCAAATGGCCCTAATACGGAAGAGCATAGGCAATAGATAGTTAAGAGGCTAAGCGATCTGAAAAGGCTACGGCTTCAGCCACAGGCAAAATCTTCAGCTCGAGCGAATGAAAAGAATAGCGAATGAAGCGGAGTGAGTAATTCTGCCCGTCACGGCGAAATCGGGTTCACCTTATTAAATAGGATCGTGTTTGTCAAGTGATAAGAACTCGCTTTTTGATAGGGGAAGTATAGGAGAAATGGGGGTGTGTGTCAAAGTGATAAGAACTCGCTTTTTGATAGGGGA
>CAYYHL010000096.1:0-7066 GCA_964471775.1 uncultured Clostridia bacterium | reverse complement strand
AGAATCCCATGCGTACCAAGAACGACAGCAGGGTTTTTGTATTTGGCGCAGGAGTCTCCAAAGATGTTGCAGGAGTATGAGTGAGGTGTAGAAAATGCTAAAAGTTGAGCAAGTGAGAGAGAATGACTGGGAATTCGTATATCCTCCTAAGTACAAGCAATTAATGGACAAGTTTGGTGACGGCGTTGACCTGTGGGAAATGGGTCATACGAGATCTGCTGAGAAAACATATAAGGAAATTATTGATGAATTCCCAGGATTCATTGACGTCTATCACCACCTGGGCCGCCCGTATGGGGAGACAGCCAGGGAGAGGAAGGCGTTTTCGGGACGCCGTAGGGAGAAGGCGCGTGAAAGTACTTGATGATGGATGCGTTTGTACAGGATGCAAATTCGCCGACTATAAGAAGTGCGAGGTTTTCAGAGTAGTCACCGCAGTTCAGCACATTTTCCAGCTCCTTATACCGGAAAGGTCACTTTACACCTACAAGGGCACTACAATACGACTGGAAGTAGACAAGTGCCAAAGGAAAATAGAAGGTGTTAGCGGCTAGGGCAAACTCCGAGGGTAAGCCTTGGCACCTAAAGGTGGGACAGGTGTTTTGGGGTGACCTGTAGGCCGGAAACGCTATTAGTGTGTTCACGTAGCTTTGGATCAATCCCAGAGCTTCGGAGGTTTGGTAGAGAGTGTACCGTGCTTCGAGCTGAATGAAGGGCCTCGTGTCTCCAAAGGGCGACAGTAGGGTTTTTGTATTTGGCGCCGGAGTTTCCAAAGATGTTGCAGAAGTATGAGTGAGGTGTGGAAAATGCCAAAAGTTGAACAAGTGGGAGATAATGACTGGGAATTTGTGTATCCTCCTAAGTACAAGGAATTAATGGATAAGTTTGGTGACGGCGTTGACCTGTGGGAAATGGGTCATACGAGATCTGCTGAGAAAACATATAAGGAAATTATTGATGAATTCCCAGGATTCATTGACGTCTATCACCACCTGGGTCTCCTGTATGAGAAGACAGGTAGGGATAGCGTAGCCTTTGAAAGCTGGATAAGAGGCTATCAAATCGGAAAGGAAGCTTTCCCTCATAGTTTTACTCCGGGGAAGGATTTCTTGCGATGGGGATTGTTGGACAACCGTCCCTTCTTAAGATGTACTCACGGCCTTGGGCTATGCTTTTTTGACAGGGGCAACCTGGCCAAGGGCATTGAGCTGTTTGAATTCATCATCTCAGTGAATCCGAATGACAATCAAGGAACAAGAGCAATACTAGTGGAAGGGTATTTGAAAATTGGGAATTACAGGGGTGTTCTAGATGTATGCGACAAATACAAAGACGATATTATCCCGGACCTTACGTATGGAAAGCCCTATGCTCTGTTCAAATTGGGGGATAAGGGCAAAGCTACTCTTCTATTGAGGGAGATCATCCTACTCAGTCCAAAGGTAGCCAAGGAGCTTCTAAAGAAGAAACATCCGCCGCCTAGGGTGCTCTACCCGGACAGGTGCACCGTTGGCGGACATGATGAGGCTTTTTACTATTGGGAAAGGAGCGGAATTCTGTGGGAAGACCCAGAGATGAAGGAATGGCTGATTCGAAATGCCGGCAAAGGTGAGGGTTCAAAATGAGCTACAGGGATGCGGTGGCAAAGAGAATTACGGGAGATCGTGATGCGCTGAACCGGAGAAGGAAACTGTGGGAGGAAGTTGCGAGTGCCTATGAAAAAGAGGGAGAGGACGGAGTCAAGTTTGTCTTAACGAAACGTAGCTCCAGCATAGCTGAGGAATTCAACAAGCTACTGGAGCGTCTTGAAGACAAGTTGGGAACCAAAGAATGATTCACCTCAGGCTATTGAAAATAAAAGGTTTCCGAGCATATAGAGAAGTCAGGGAGTTCAGCTTTGAGAGGCCCATGGTTCTTCTCTTCGGGGAAAACGCTCGGGGGAAAAGTAGCACCCTGAACGCTATCGAGTGGTGTTTTTTTGGAAATGAGTGCATTGGAAAAGGAACGGGAATTCGTGAGCGTATCAACTGGAAGGTCCCCAACCGGCATATCAAGCCCCCCAATGTCTCGGTTATGCTAGAACTTGAGGATAAAGAGGGGCGGCGCTATGTTATCTCTAGGAGCCTCGTCCCACATGGAAGACGAAGAGGTTTAGAGGAGAAGCTAAGAATCAATCTTCCTGAGGGAAGCCTAATGGAAGGAAAAGAAGCCAAGGCGAGACTCCAGCAGCTCGTTAAACTTTCTTTCAGGGACTTTCTCACCACGGTCTATCAACATCAGGAAGCAATTCGAGCCGTTCTCACCCAGGAGCCAAGGGATAGAAATGACGCCATTGACCGACTATTAGGACTTTCGGACTACAGAAATATACTGACAGGTATTGAGGGAGCCCAGCTGGAAAAGGAGCAAAGAGAAATCGGTACCAGCTTTGACAGTTTCGCTAAGGAGGTGGAAGTCGCTCTACAAACAAGAAAAACTGACTTGAAGGACAGGGCAGTCAAGGCACAACAGAAAGGACTAGGGGAGTCTCAACTCAATCAAAGAGAAGCACTGAAGATTGCTAAAGAAGCTAAAGACAGGCTTCTTCAATTTGCTTGCCAGGTAGGGTTAGATCTACCCCATGTATGCGTTCCGGAGGGATGGAAGGACCTTGAGCGGTTTCGGAGGTCCCTAGAGAGCGAAATAAAAGGATTTCGCTCAAAGATACCCGAGGTAGTAAGACAACAAGAATTATTCGAGGATAGCCAAACAATCATCAAATTGAGGGCGGGGTATAAGCAAGAGAAAGAAAACGAGGATGATGCCCGTCGAAAGTTTCAAGATTTGGTTGAGGAAAAAGGATCCAGTAAGGTGCTAGACGAGAAGGTCGACGGAGTACTCCAGGAGATTGAGAGTAAAAAGAAAACGTTGAAGAAGACAAATGCCAGAGCGACCTTAGTGAGAGATGCCCTCGAGTATCTGAGCTCTGATGTCAAAGGCCCTCAAGTTCGTTGTCCTCTTTGCGGCAATAAGGTCGCTAACTTAGCAGAACAGTTGAAAGAAGAATGGGAGGAGAGGATCGAAAACGAGGTACGGGAACTTGGAAGGCAAATACAAGATCTGAAGATGCAATTGGAGGAGCTGGAAGAGTTATGTGAAGAGCATGGTAGGCTCAAGAAAAAGCTTGAAATTGCCAAAGAGGGAGCTAACGAGGTCAATAGAAGAATTGCAAAAGTTCTGGATAGGGAGGTTACCGAGAGAGACGATCCCTACGTTCTTCTTAATAGGAAGTTAGATAGCATTACAAAAGAACTAAAGGAGCTGGAAGATGTGGTGAGCTCCAGACAAGGTATATTGGATGGTATTGCCTATCTTCTGAATCAGATAGAGGCTATTGTGGACATACTAAATGGTGAAGAGAAAATGAAGATTGTAGAAGAAATTCAAGCATCACCTGAACATAGTCGAATGGAGGAGCTCAGAGATGAGTTGGCTATTTTGCTTGACGATATAGGTAAGATAAAGCGGGCTGTAAGTGAGGTATCCCACGAAGAAGCGCGGCAAAAAGTTGGGGCAGCGGAAAAGCTGATAGATAGCTATTTTCGTCAAATAGCCGGCAACCCATCCGTAACCAACATGAGATTCTCAGTGAGTGTGGATTCCAGGACAGCTCGCAACCACTATGAGTTCAAAGACCAAAATGACCAGGATCTAGCTCCTGTGCTTAGCCAGGGAGATCTCAATGCTCTGGCGTTGTCCATCTTTCTGGGGATGGCCACATCCGGGGCGGTAAGAGAGTATTTTGGTTTCGTCATGTTGGATGACCCTTCCCAGAGTCTGGGTTCTGGACACAAGGAAAAACTTGTTGAGATTCTGGATGAAGTTCTCAAGCGTAGGATGGTCATTCTGTCCTCTATGGATAAGGAGCTACAGGATCTCACTCTTTCAAGAACTACTGGAGCGAAGAAAAAATATGTTTTCTCAGACTGGACTCCGGAGGAAGGTCCCGAGGTGAAGGAAGAGTAGACTATGAAGACTGAAACTCATGAGCGCTTAAGAAGCTTGCATGAGAAGCACGGGTCACGCGAGTTTGGTAAACTTTGCCAGAAATTCCTGGCCATTGCCTTTCAAGCGGCGGGCTATCGTCACATAGAGGAAAGAGGGGTGCAAGGAGTTGACTTTGATGCAGCAAAAGAGAGAAAAGAAAAATATGCTGTCGAAGTCAAGACCACAGTAGCCAGCAGCATCAGTTTTGAGAAGAAGGATGTGGAGGGTTTAAGAAAGCGCAAAAAGGACGGTTATCAGCCCGTGTTGGCTGTGCTTCGTCTTCATAGGTTCTCAGATTGGATCCTCGCCGATGCCGATAGCATCAAATCAGGGAATGTCTACATAGACTCTCTCAGGGTTCATAGATTGCCACACCTTGAAGAATGTATAGCCCCGCTCTTTGACAGGACGCTTGAAGAGCATTTTGACGGGGCGATGCGAGAAGCACAGGCTTATCTGGACAAAGTGCTGCGGCAGAAAGTAATGAAGTAAGAATATCTTGAGGACTCACGAGCTAATTAGAAAAAAAGGAGCCACTGTGAGAAAGAGAATTGTACTAACTGTCTTCCTTTTTGTGTTCCTTGTATCTGCAGCCTCAGCTGGCGAGTTTGTGACCCATAAGGACCCTCACGGGTTCTCTTTAGACTGCCCCGAGGGCTGGGGGGTAAGAGTCATCGGAAGAGGGCAGGTTGTAGTGGGACAGGACGTTGAGAGCATGATGGGTCCTATGGTTTGGATCTGGCCCGTTACTTTGAGGGAGACGGGTAACACTAGTAATGTGTTGGACAATATGGTCACTATTCTAAGGCAATCATATCCGGATCTTAAGATACTGTCAAAGAAAGAGCTTTCTACTATAGAGGAAACGGTGGTTCTAAAGTTTGGCTACAGCGATAGAGGGACAGAATACAAAGGACTCCTTCTTTGCAGCCGAGAGGGGAAAAGAGTGATGCTTTCTGGCTTTGTATCACCATTAAGGATGTACGCACAGTCCAAGGCTGGCCTGACAAGGATTCTCTCGAGTTTCAAAGTAGATCCTACCTTGCGTGATGCCTCAAGAATAGTTCCCCCCGATCATGAATTTGTTACCTACAAGGACCCCCACGAAGGAGCTTTCACCTTAAGGGTCCCTAAAGGCTGGCAGGTTCAGGGAGGGGTTGTTCGCCCGTATATTGATGCAGCAGTAGCCTTGGAAATAAAGAAGGATGAAGAAGGCAAAGTGGCTATATCTTACTATTCCCCTCTTCCCCCACTTTTTGCCGAACCCAACGAAGTATTGTTAATGGCAGGATTCATGGAAGGAAGTAGGTACAATCCATCCTATGGAGTAACGCAGGATATGATTGTTTATCATTACCTGCCCGCGATGAGCTACATCAGGGAATGGCTCCTTCCCCAAATAAGGCAAGATTATCCTGATACGAAAATCATCTCTATTCGAGATAGGCCTGGCCTTGCGAAATCTGTTCCCCCAACCCCCTGGCTGCAGGTTTCCTACGACTCTGCTGAGGCTTTTCTTGGAGCTACAGTTGGGGGAACAAGGGTGAGGGGGAAGACAATCGTTCTCACTCAACTCATAAGGACTCCCGGGGTTCCTTTCGGAATGTGGCTGGCAAATGTGCTTCTATACAGTGCTCCTCCCAACGAGTTCGAGCAACTTGAAGCCATAGCAAATAGGATGAATGATACCTTCAGGGTTGACCCAGCCTGGGCTCTAAGAGAAGCGCAAGAGCAAATCAAAAGATCTCAGATAGTTAGTCAGTCTGCTGATGAAGTGGCCACGATAATTCGTCAGACTTACGAGAACCGCTCAGCAGCATTGGATGAGGTCTCCAGAAAGTGGTCAAATGCTATTCTAGGCAGGGTGGACCTTGTAGATTCAGAGACAGGTGAGATTGATTGGGGAGTTCCCTCTGGCTCCAACCATTACTGGAAGGAGGGTGATCTCATTATAGGTACCGAAACATATGAGACACCCACCATCGATTCAAGACTCCTCAGTGATCTTGACGAGTTAATCCAGGATTAATGGTGAGCCTGCGAGGAAGGGGAAAATCTCTGCCGGACAACCTCCAGGTTCTCCCTTGTTTCTGTTTCCAGAACAGTGGCCTTACTATCGATACGCCGCATAAGACCCTTCAGGACTCTACCAGGCCCAACCTCCAGGAAAACATCAGCTCCTCTCCCCAGTATGTTTTTCATACTTCTTTCCCAGAGGACAGGGTGATTAATCTGCCTCTTTAAGGTGTGCTTCACGGCATTGCCCGTGGTCTTGTACTCAGCATCTACGTTAGCAACGATAGGGCAGGAAGGCTGGGCAAAGTCAATCTCATCCAGAAATTGGGAGAATCTCGAGGCAGCCTCTCTCATCAGGGGGGTATGAAAGGCTCCGGAGACCGGAAGTCGAATTACTTTCTTAGCTCCTTTTTCCCTCAGCAGTCTCATAGCCTCATCTATTCCCTTTTCCTCTCCGGAGATGACAGTTTGGGAGGGAGAATTGAAATTAACCGCCTCAACTATTTCATCAATTTCCTGGCAGGTGGAGGTCACGGTAGAGGGGGCAAGACCAATTATTGCTGCCATAGCTCCTTTTGAGTTCTGTGAGGCCTGCTCCATAAGCTCAGCCCTTCGTCTAACTATTCTCAAAGCAGCAGGATAGTCCACGACACCAGCTGCCAGAATAGCAGAATACTCTCCCAGGCTATGACCGGCTAGCACCTGTGGCTTTATTCGATTCGTCTGGAGGAATCTAGTGACTACCCAGTTTATGGTCAGCAGAGCTGGCTGGGCGTTGATGGTCCTGGTCAGCTCATCTTCCGGACCTGTAAGACACAATTCCAGGAGATCCAAACCCAGGACTTCTTCAGCCTCCTGGAAGACTAATTTTCCCTCCGGGTAAATCTGGAGGAGTTCTTTTCCCATTCCTACCCGTTGAGATCCCTGACCAGGGAAGAGGAAAGCGGGCCCGCCCATCTTTTTGTCATCCAATGGATACCACCTGATCATCTTCATCTAGCCTGACTATGCGAGAACCAATGGT
>CAYYHL010000095.1:6011-7114 GCA_964471775.1 uncultured Clostridia bacterium | reverse complement strand
CATAACCCGACTATGCTGGATAATGGGAATATCTTATTGTTTGATAATGGAGTGCACCGAAAAGATTCATATCTTGACTACTCAAGGAGCGTTGAGGTCAATCCTAAGACGAATAAAATTGAATGGGAATATAAAGGTGATCCGCCAACCGAATTTTATTCATCAGTTTGTTGCAGTTGCCAGAGACTGCCCAATGGTAATACTTTGATATGTGAGGCAACTAAGGGTCGAATCTTTGAGGTAACTTATGATAAAGAATTGGTATGGGAGTATGTTTGTCCCTTCTATGCTTCAGCTACTTCTATGCTATATGGAACATTGGCCCTCGGCCGGAACAATTGGGTGCACTGTGCTCATCGCTATGATCCTGATTTTAAAGGTTTCGAGGGTAAAAACCTGGATCCAGGTAAATTTAAACTTCTCAATGAGATATATGGGCCAGATGTGTTTAAATAGGAGGTAAAATTAAAATGAGCGTTGCGAGAACAAGTCTTACTGGTGTAACTTTTTATTCACCATCAGAAGCATATAATGGTTTTACTCTTTTTTCACCTTTGGGCAGTAAAGATGTGTGGCTGATAGATGTGTTGGGTAAAACAATTAGCCATTGGGAGACGTCTTATGTTCCTGGCTGCCAGGGGAAGCTTTTACCTGATGGAAATCTGCTTTATGCCGGTAAAATTGATGATGGACCTCTGGTAGATTTTGAGGGCGCTGGAGGAATATTATTAGAAATGGATTGGAATGGTAAAATCCTGTGGCAATACAAAGATCCTTATCTACATCATACTTTTTACCGTATGAAAAATGGAAATACCATAGTTTTAAAATGGGTTAAGGTTCCCCGCAAAATTGCCAGTAAGGTCAAGGGTGGTCTTCCCGGAACCGAGAGATGGGGGACTATGTGGGGTGATGCCCTTCAAGAAATTACCCCGAGTGGCGAAGTAGTTTGGGAGTGGTTGGCTCATGAGCATCTTGAGCCAGAAGTGGATGTTATTTGCCCTATTTGCTCCCGAGCTGAGTGGACTCATGCTACCTCCCTCGATCTTCTTGAAAATGGAGATATCTTAATCAGTTTCATGAGAACAAACACTGTTGTCATT
>CAYYHL010000095.1:0-5911 GCA_964471775.1 uncultured Clostridia bacterium | reverse complement strand
GGTAATTGTCAGAGATTACCTAATGGAAATACTCTTATTTGTGAGGGAACAACAGGAAGAATTTTAGAGGTAACCTCGAAAGGTGGTATGACCTGGGAATTCGTAAGTCCTTACCGGCATTATTCTGCGAATTGGGGACATAACAATTTTATCTTTAGTGCCTACAGATATGGTTTGGAATACGGGGGTTTAAGAAAGAGCCAGGGTTTGGACCGTCCCTGGAAAACGTGGGAGGAGATTAGCAAGATCAAACCGGAGGTTGCAAAACCCAGTCCTACAGAAGCTGAGATAATCCGCTCTCGACTTGAGCCCTTAGGGTACTAAGTGGTCTATTTCATAAATTCTGTTACGTATACGCATAGGTAGACGAGGTTTCTTGCACTTCATCCCAAGAGGGGAGTTCTTCAGCTATCGAGTCTTGTAAGGTGCTTACGACATCACCTGATCCACCGATTGGTCAAAAGGTCGTTGATTTAGTCATCTATTTTAATTTCAAGCCCGAAGAATTTCACGTGAGATTGTTTCAAAAGTTGGGAAGAGTGAGTAGAATTGAAGACAAATCGTCGACATTATGTAGTGTTAAATCTGAAGATGTAGGAAGAATTGCCAGCACTTCTTCTTATCTTAATTTTGTTGTCTCTGTTCTCATATGATCTATGCCCAATTATATGAACGTATGGGAATAACCATATTAAATTCATTAAATAAGGACTAATATATCCTGCAGTGATGGTAAAACTTTACCAGCCGAACTTATAAAAAAACTACGTGCTCATCGTTGGGATCGCAAACCTACCAGCTGGTCACGATAATGATTCTATGGCGTAGCAGGTGATTTTATCAAAGATACCAATTGTGCCGGAGTACTCTTTTTGGGGTAAATAACTTGAGACTGTCAGATTACCATGGCATGGGGGAGAGCAAAGTGACTGGTAAAGAATTTATGACCTCGAAAGAAAGAATTCTAAAAAGCATTAGAGGGGAAAAGATTGATAGGGTTCCTATCTATGCTCCAAGTGTTACTGGAATGGTCATAAATCCTGCTGGAATTCCCATAGTTCATACCGTTGCCTATCTTCTCAGGGATGGTGTTCCTGATACAGATGAGTGGATAACCCAGGATCCTAACTATCTGGAGATTGTAAAACTGGCTGAGGAAAAGTGCGAGAAGGTATGGACCTATGAGTTCCCCGGATTTGATAGGAGATTTTTGCTTACTCCCAGAGAGTTTATAAAGGTAGCTCAAATTAAAGAAAACAACGGTTCTCTTCTCATTACCTACCAGCTTCAAACTCCTAAGGGGGGCCTAGAGTATATCTGTGAAAAACAGAAAAACGTTTCCACAGTCTGGGATAGAAAGCCCCTCATAGAAGATAAGAAGGATGTGGGAAAAATCCTCTCTGTTCCCTATGAGTTTGAACCACCGGATGTTGAGGATTTCTTCAAGTACAAAAACAGGATCGAGCAAAAAGGTGGCCTCATGTACGCCTTTACAAGCACTCCTTTAGTATGTGTATCTCAGCTTTTCCGATTTGAGCAGTTTTTGATGTGGTGTGCAACTGAAAAATCTACCATCCTAAGGTTAATTGAAACTGCCTTTGAAAGAATATACAATCAGCTTGAGTATCTTCTCCAGCATGGGGTAGATCCAATATTTCAATTTGGAGGCTCAGAACAGGCAACTCCCCCTATGATGTCTCCAAAACTTTACGATGAGTTTGTGGTAAAGTATGACAGCAAACTCTTTGATCTGGTGCACCGCTATGACGGTATAGTAGCAGTCCACTGTCATGGTAGAATCAGGGGCATTTTGGATAAACTCCTAACTATGGGAGCAGATCTTCTTGATCCGGTAGAGGCTCCTCCTAGTGGAGATATTGAAATTGGCGAGGCAAAGAAAAAAGTTAAGGGCAGGATGACCCTGGTGGGAAACATTCAATTTCAAGATATGCAGGCCTGCAATCCGGAAAGGATCGATGAAAAGGTAAGGGAGGCTATATGTTCTGGTGGAAAAGAGAAATTTATTTTAGCTACTACTGCAGGACCTCAATCTTCTGTATCTTCCATAATGAGGGATAATTACATCCAGTTCATTGAGTCCGGGATTAAATATGGGAGATTTGAGTAAAAAGGAAGATCGATGAACCTTATGGTAATCATACTGGATAGCTCAATTCTATGTAGTTTGCTGAATGCGGATTAATATTTCTCTTTTTAGGGGCTTTCCCAAAAAGAAAGGAGAGTTCAATGAGTTTGATGAGTATTGCAAAAGAAAGTTTATATGGAGTTACTCGGTATGATCCCTCGAAAGCATATAATGGCTATACCTTGTTTGCTCCATTGGCGGATTTTTTCGTTTGGTTGATTGATATGCAAGGGAGAATCGTGCATCGTTGGAAGATGCCCTATACACCAGGACAGCAGGGGATCCTCCTCCCCAACGGCAACCTCCTTTACTTAGGGAGAACTGGAACTCATAAAGGACCAGAGCAACATCTGGGAGGTTACAGCGGAATGCTACTTGAGGTAGATTGGCATGGCAACGCACTATGGGAGTATGAGAATGACTATATTCACCATGATTTCTGGCGTAGGAATAATGGCAATACCCTAATTATCAGATGGTACGGTATGATGCCAGAGGATGTAGAGACCAAAATCAAAGGTGGTCTTCTTCCAGGTGCAATGATAGGAACAAGGTTAGGCGCTCCAGGAAAAATGTGGGCCACCGCCATTCAAGAAATTACTCCTGATGGTGAAGTAGTATGGCAGTGGAAAGACTACGAGCACCTGGACCCTGAGAAGGATATCATCAATCCTCTTGACTGGCGCAGTGAGTGGATGCATTGCAACAGCATAGAGGAACTACCTGATAGCAATATCTTGATCAGTGCTCGTAGCCTCAGCACTATTTATATTATTAACAAAGCTACAGGTGATGTGAAGTGGCGATGGGGTCCGGGAGAGATCGCCCATCAACATGATGCTACCTTCTTAGAGAACGGGAATATCCTATGTTTTGATAATGGAATGGGGCGCTTTAACTCAGAGATAAATTACTCCCGGGCAGTTGAGGTTAACCCCAAAAGTAATAGGATTGAGTGGGAGTATAAAGATAATCCACCTACTGAGTTTTACTCAGGCATACAAGCTGGCTGTCAAAGATTACCCAATGGCAACACCCTAATTACGGAAGCATGTAGGGGGCGTATCTTCGAGGTGAGTCATGAGGGTGAGATAGTTTGGGAGTTTGCCAGTCCCTTCTATGGATACTATATGGCTCCAGGATGGTGGAATATCATCTATAAGGCTTATCGTTATGGTCCCCACTACGATGGGTTTAAAGAAAAGATATTGAACCCCAAGAAATTCGATCAGATTAATCGAGCCTTTGGGCTGGACAAGATGCATACAGAATGAAAATATGAAAGGAGGTCGATAATGGGCTTTGCGCGGACCAGATTAAATGGGGTTACCATTAATAGCTCCTTAAAAACATACTCTGGCTACACTTTATTTACCCCTATAGGGGGTAAACAGGCTCTCCTGATCGATATGGAAGGTCAAGTTGTTCACCGATGGGAGATGCCGCATCGGCCTGGATTACATGCAGAGCTTCTATCCAACGGTAATTTGCTTTACGCTGGTAGAGTACCAGAAGGACCGTTGGCTGATTTGACCGGTGCTGGCGGTGAGTTATTAGAGGTGGATTGGAATGGTAGGCTGGTATGGAAATATGAAGACCCTTATCTACACCACACCTTTTACCGTATGAGGAACGGAAACACAATGGTTATCAAATGGGTGAAGGTACCCAAAGAGATTGCCATGAGGGTCAAAGGGGGTATTCCTGGAAATAAGCAAGAGGGAGTAATGTGGGCTGATTCTTTTCAGGAGATCAGCCCGAATGGCAAGGTGGTTTGGGAATGGCTGTCGTATGAACACCTTGACCCTGAGGTAGATATTATTTGTCCACTCTGTCCCCGAGACGAATGGACAGGTGCCAATGCCTGTGAGGTTCTCCCTGATGGCAATATACTTACCAGCTTCATGAAAACCAATGCCATTGCCATTATTGATAAGAATACAGGTGCTATCAAATGGCGATGGGGGGCAGGCGAAGTGGGACATCCGCATCACCCCACTACATTGAACAATGGCAATATCTTGTTATTGGACAATGGAAGACATTGCACTGGTTTGAGTATTGGTTACTCTCGGCTGCTGGAAGTTAATCCTAAAACTGAGAAGATGGAGTGGAACTATATGGGTGTCCCATGGTGCAGTTTCTTTTCCTCTATCATGGGTAGTTGCCAGCCATTGCCTGATTCCTACGATCCTTTTGGCCCCAAAGAAAGATCACTTGGTAACATCTTGGTTTGCGAGGGAACAACGGGACGGATTTTTGAGATAACTCATGATGGAGAGACAGTTTGGGAATACGTCAGTCCCTTTTACTATGACACTTCCCGTTTTGGTCAAACCAATATGATATTTCGGGCTTACCGCTACGGCCCAGAATATGAAGGACTTAAAGGAGAACGCGCAGCTCCCAGCGAGTTTGGACGGGCGATTCAAGAAAAAAGTCAGGCTGCCGAGGAAAAGAAAACTCGAGTTCACTCTCGGCTTGAGGACCTGGGTTATTAGGTAGTTTGTATATAAAAGAGGGCGTTCCTGTAAGATATGATTAGGGATGTCCCAGCCGTAATAGGAGGTTGGTGAAAGAACTAAAAGGGAGAAAACATTACCGGAAAGGAGGAACTCTTAATGACTTACCTACGAAAAACTGCAGAGGATGTGAAAATTTATGATTCATCAAAAGCTTACAATGGTTATACGCTCTTCGTCATGGCATCTGATAATAATGTATGGTTAATTGATATGAAGGGTCAGATTGTTAACCACTGGTTGATGGAACATGCAGGGCAGCATGGGAAACTTCTACCCAATGGAAACTTACTTTGGCAGGGGAGAGGCCCTCAAGCAATGAGTGAGTTTGGAGGTAATGGAACAGAATTGATAGAGGTAGATTGGAATGGCAATGAGGTGTGGAGATACGATGACCTCTTTTTAAACCATGATTTCGTTCGCCTGGCGAGCGGTAATACTATAATCAACAGATATATACAGATTCCTGATAGCATGGCAACCAAAATTAAAGGTGGAGTTCCTGGAACTGAGCGAGAAGGAAAGATATGGAGTTGCTCCTTCCAGGAGATTACCAAGGAAGGGAATGTTGTTTGGGAATGGAAACACTACGAGCACCTTGATCCTGAGAGGGATATTCTTTGTCCGTTATGTCCCCGAAGCATTTGGGGATATACTAATTCTCTAGATGTTTTTCCTAACGGGAATATTTTATGCACTTTCCGTTTTCTTAACACAATTGCTATTGTTGATAAGAAAACAGGTAGGATTATCTGGCGATGGGGACCGGAGTACTCACTGGGACATCCACATAGTTGCAGCGTGTTAGATAATGGGAATATCTTGTTGTTTGATAATGGGTTGCATCGCAAGGGCAAAGAGATAGGGATTAATGAGATAGAAACCTCCCGAGTGCTAGAGGTTAACCCCAAAACTAATGAGATTGAATGGGAATATAGAGACCCTAATGCATTCAACTTCTACACTTCTATTTGCGGTGGTGCTCAGCGATTACCAAACGGTAATACCTTAATTTGCGAATCAACAAAAGGAAGGTTTTTCGAAGTTACTCCTGATAAAGAGATAGTCTGGGAATACATCAGTCCTTTTATGGCTAGACGTCCACCATATTGGGGATGGACATTATCTGCTTTAGTCTTCCAGGCTCACCGTTATGGCCCTGATTACAAAGGATTGAAGGGTAAGATGCTAGACCCTAATAGATTTGAGTGGTTAATACGGCAAAAAGATGATCGGAAGAGCA
>CAYYHL010000094.1:0-7125 GCA_964471775.1 uncultured Clostridia bacterium | reverse complement strand
TTTCTTCATAGTACCCATTGCATATATCATTCAATGGTGGATTATGCCCCCGTCTTCGACGACCTGGAGCTTGAGGAACGATACAAGGTGAAGTTTATCCATCCACCCTTAGTTATGGCGATGCCGCTCTCCGACGGCAGGAGCTTGGGGTTATACTCGGACTTGGATAGAACCTGCCAAGCGATAGCCACATTGTCAAAGAAAGACGCTGATACCTATCGGGAAGTCTATCATAGATACGATACCTATGTGCGCAGGTTCATAGGCCCCGCTACATATTCCCCGGCTATGGAACCTATAGAGCAGGTTGCGAAATTGGAGGCCAGCGATATCGGCAGAGAAATAAATGAATTGACGGAGCGGGCGCCAAAAGAGGTGATCGACGATCTGTTTGAGAATGAACATGTAAGGGCATTACTGCTATATGCTGTCTGTATGTGGGGGCTAGAATATGATCAGACGGGACTGGGTTTCCTCATCCCTCTCTACCTTAATCGAGCCTCCAATTACAGGCTCTGCGTCGGGGGCTCGCATTTCCTGGCCAGCGCCATGAGCAAAGTTATATACGAGCATGGGGGCATGGTTTTAACCAATCAATTCATCAAGAGGATCGTGCTCCACGATGGAGCAGCTAAAGGGGTAGAGCTTGAGGATGGGACTATCATAGAGGCTGACAAGTGTGTGGCCAGTAGCTTGGACCCAAAACAAACCTTCCTCGATCTTATTGGTGAGGAAAATCTGGACGCTGAATTAGCCTTTGATGCCAAAAGGTGGCAATGGGAGCAAGAGAGCCTCTTTGACCTTCATCTGGCTCTCGATGTTGTCCCCCAATTTACCGCGGCATCCTCAGATGCCATGATGAATCAGGCCTTCATCTATGTGGTCGGCTATGAGACCGAGGATGATTTTGTCAATCACTGGGAGGCGGTGAAAAGGGGAGAATTGCTCCAGGCTGGGTTTAACTGCAGCTTCCCCAGTGTGCTCGACCCCAAAGAGGCGCCTCCGGGAATGCACACCGGGCTTATCTCCGAGCTTGCACCCTATAGGCTCAAGGATGGTGGGGCTGAGAGGTGGTATGATTATCGATTCAAACAGGAGCATGCCAGGCAGTGCTTGGATACCTTGCGCCGCTATGCTCCCAATATAACGGATGAGAATATATTGGAGAGTTATATCTGCACCCCTCTCGACATCGAAAATAAGTTCTTGGACATGAAGGAGGGTTCTATTAAGCAAGGGGCATATCTTACCCTTCAGATGGGATATTTCAGGCCCAATCAGTATTGTTCCAACCATAGAACGCCGATCGGCAGGCTTTATGTTTGTGGAGCGAGCTCGTACTCTGGTGGCACGGTGATCTATGGCCCCGGATACTTAGCTGCCAACGCCATCGCTGAGGACTTGGGAATCCAAAAATGGTGGCAAGAGCCGGCGATGGTAACTCAGGCAAAGCAGGAAGGCCTGCTATAGAGGAGGACAAATGAGTGACGCAAGCTATGACGCAGTAGTGATCGGCGGGGGGCACAATGCACTTACTATTGCCTGCTATCTGGCAATGAATGGAATGAAGGTGGGCGTCTTTGAGGAGAAGTCGGAACTGGGTGGTGGTACATGCAGCGAAGAATGCACAGCTCCTGGCTTTGTCTCTGACACCTGCTCCACCAGTCAGCGTATCGCCTATTACCCTACTTATCGCGACCTTAAATTGTATGATTATGGGCTCAGGTTCGTCTTTCCCGAAAACTACGGGAGTATAATTTTTGACAACGAGGACTATATAATCTCACATCCTGCCTATAAGGTTGACCAAAAAACAGGTATAGTAACTTACGTCTCTGAAGGAATGGACAAGGCTTATGAAGAGATTGCCAAGATTTCAGAAAAAGACGCTGAGACAGCCCTGAAACTACATGAGAAGTTCGAGAAACACTGGAAAGAGAAAGCAAACATGGCTATTTGGAACCCGCCGCCACGCCCCGGGGAGAAGGACCCTCTGGAGGATCTGCTGCGCGACCCGGTCAACGGCATAGACCCCAGGTACTTATTCATGAATATAGGCCAGATAGCTTATGACGTCTTTGAAAGCCCCCATATGGCAATTTACTACATGAGGTCTGCGGGAAGCTTTACGAATAATTTCCCATGCGATCTTCAGTCCCCGTTGTGCTTGATATTCACGCTTGCCCAGTTAATCGGAGTCAGCCCTACTGGAGTCACTGTAGGCGGCAGTCACCAAATAGCTCACGCTATGCAAAGAAATCTAAGCTCGCACGGCGGCGAGTTCTGGGTGCTATCCCCAGTAGATAAGGTGCTTATAGAAAATGGCACAGCCAAAGGCATCAGGCTGAGAGACGGTACCGAGATAGAAGCCAAGAAGATGGTAATCAGCAGCATTGATATCTACCAGACAATCTTAAACTTAATCGAACAAGATTATGTAAGCGACAATGTCAGACACAGAGTCCGTAGTCTGGACAGTACACGTGGTTGTGTGTGGTTCGGCAGCTTTGCTCTTCATGAGAGGCCGAAATACCTGGCAGAAGCTGCCAACCCTGACGTTGTTACTCTTAGGTCATTTCTTTGCCCTCTAGATGCCAATTATATGAGGTACAGGTATCAGGCTGATTTCTTTAGCCGTGGTTTCGGCCGAAAACTCTTCATCCATCCTTATCACCATTCCACCTTCGACAAAAGCCGCGCCCCCGCTGGTAAGTACGAAATTGCATTTGAGGAATGGAGCTGTCCTGCCAGCTTCTTTACACTGAGGGAATGGCTGGACTTGAAGAAGGTTTTCCTCGATGAATTACTTAAGCAGTGGCAGATATATGCCCCCAACATGACCTGGGACAATGTTGTGAGCGTTTATTGCAACACCCCTTACGAAATCCAGCTAAGGAACTCAGCTATGCGAGAAGGATGCGTTACCCATATAACCTGGGATGCTGCCCAGGCTGGTATCTGGAGACCTATCCCTGAGCTGGCTCGAAATAAAACCCCGATAAAAAACCTTTACATAGGTTCAGCTAGTACACACTCCCGAGGTTACGTCTCAGGAGATCCGGGATATAACTGCTACAAAGTCATTGCTGAGGACTTTGGCCTGAGAAAGTTCTGGGAAGAGGCGGGGCGGCCCTACTGATTATCAGGAAAGGAGGTAAGAATGGGATTAGACGGCGAAGTTAGCCCAAGAGAGGCAGAAGTTGTATCGGTGAATAGGAATATGGAAAGCCTGGCCAAAACAAAACAGCTGATCGATGAGCAAGGCGGTTATAGGTCACCGTTGATTTGACAAATCTGCGGCCGAGGTGGCGTGTGCTGTTGCCACCGCTGAATGAGAGGAGGAGACCCCTAAATGAAAAAGGGTAAAAAGTCGGAAGTAAAAGAGCTTAGATGGGAATATTGGCCCGAAGGAAAGCTGGAACATCCCAGTCAGTTCCTATCATTGAAGGAGCGTGACCGAAGGTGGAACAAGATTCGTGAGGAGATGAGTAAGCTTGGAATAGATTGCTTATTAGCCTACGATGGGCCCATAGGCACCATACTTGCTGGTACAGCCCGATATGTTACTAACTGCCAGGGATTTAACAATGGTTGGGTCATTCTGCCCAGCAAAGGGAATGCTGTGCTACTGCCCTGGAATGAGAACATTGAAGAGCTGGCAGTAAGGACGGTCTGGCCTGACGTGGATATCGTGATTGGGGGCACCGTTGGCAGTTGGGCGGTGGCGAACTGGGTTAAAGAATGCGGCTATGAAAAAGGGACTACAGGGATTGTTGGGCTGTCGGACTACCATTTCTTGGAGGGTTGGTTGCCCTATCATGCATATAACAACCTCCAGAAGTTGCTGCCTCAGGCTAAATTAGTAGACGCCACCACTATGATGACAGATATCAAGGCAATCAAGAGTGAGGAGGAGATCAGGCTCATCGAGAAGGCCTCAGAGATAGGTGACAAGGCCATCGAAGCTATGGCCAAATATGCTAAGCCCGGAGTCACCGAGAATGAACTCTGGGCCCAGGTAATGTATACTATAATTAGTCTCGGCGGCGACGCCAGCTGGACAGGATCAGCACATCTAATGACTACCGGGGATTGGATCTGGACAGCCTATGCGGTTGCCCAACACCACATGATTAAACAAGGCGATGTCTTGGTAACGGAATTCTATCCCAGATACGCCGGCTACCTTTCTCACCCCCAGCAGCCTATCTATTTGGGCAAAGTTCACGAGGACTACGAGAGATGCTATGAAGTTTGTCTGCTGTCAATCAATGAGGGGCTTAAGACCATGACTCCAGAGCATACCTGGATAGAGGTTGGTGAGGCCTTCTCCAAGCCAATTAGAGAGGCTGGGATGTACTCTGTTATGCCACTAGCGGCACACGGGATAAGCTTGACTATGCCCGACCCGCCAATGGTTCCTATGTTTGGGGTAGAAAGAAAGAAGGTCGATCGTAAATATCTAGGTACCTTTATTGAGTCGATCCCGGAGCTTGAATTCATGTGGGAAAAGACACAAGAATACCTTAATCGGAAGGTCGAGCCCAACATGGTTCTAGGCGTTGAGCCTAGGGCAGTTATTGGAGAGGGACACAGGGGACTACATATGGGACCAACGGTGTTGACTACAGAAGGGTATCCCCGCCTGCTGACGAGATATGGGAGGGATATAATAAGGATTTAAACTCGAAATTGTTAATTCGGCTGCCTGAATTTGACCAGCATCCGGCGCTTGTCGGCTGATCGAAGGTAGCGGGGCGATACAGCGACATGTTGTTGTATGGTGCCTTGTGTTATTTGCTCTCTTTCCGGCGGTGTATTTTTGAGGCAACGATGCCGCTTTCAGCCAATATTTATCATGATCCAATTTGAGAGTTTGATAGCTGGGGCGTAGGTGTTAAAACTATAGCTGCGCATGAGAATCTAATACATCTTGATCAAGAGTATGGTAAGCATGATCGTCTGTATAAAGCAGGTGCTTGATCCGGAGGCTCCTCCCGCTTCCTTCAAGATTGATTTCGAAGCAAAACGAGCTATCCCGGCTAAAGGTACACCGCCGGTGTTGGATCCCTTCGATGAGAACGCGTTAGAGGCTGCCCTCAGAATAAAAGATGTTCAAGGAGGTAAGATAAGTGTAATCAGTATGGGACGGAATTTGGCCAAGCCTGTTATGAGCAAATCGTTAGGTGTAGGTGCTGATGAGTTGATTCTCTTAGAAGATGACGTTTTTGAAGTTACTGACAGCTATTTTACAGCTTTCACGCTGGCCACCGCCATAAAGAAGCTGGGACAATATGGCCTTATCCTCTGCGGGAGGGAGGCAGCGGATTCGAACGCAGGTCAGGTAGGATCCGGTATCGCTGAGATTTTGGGAATCCCGAGCATCACCATAGTTCGAAAAGTGGAACTTGATAATGGGAAGGTAAGAGCAGAGCGCGTAGTATCAGATGGCTATGAAGTGATTGAAGCTCCGATACCGGCTTTGATTACGGTGACCAGCGAGCTTGGTGAATTACGAGCTGCTACTATGCGAGCGATTATGGAAGCTCGCAAGAAGCCAATCACCATTTGGAATGCTCAAGACATAGGTGTTAACCTGTCCCAAGTGAGACGAAACAATTTGCTTAAACTATTTATCCCTGTTCGGGAAGGGCCGGAGTGCCAGATTATAGGAAGCGAAAGTCCAGAGGCAGTAGGAGCAAATCTAGTCCTCAAACTCAGGGAGGCCAAGATCATTTAATCATCCGCTACCATTTAAAAGTCAGGCGAAAGGGTTTGAAATTTTAGTAGAAATACAATTATAAGGGGCTTGCAATGGATGAAAGGCTATGATGTCAGAGGTTTTGTTTATTTTTATTAAAGAACAATGTATAGAGGAGGCAGGTTATGGCTCAGAAACAGGAATTGATACAAATTGTTGGCGCTGCGAATGTCCATGATGACCCTGAGACACTAGAAAAGTACTCTCAGGATGTGAGCTTCATGCCCCCGAGAAAACCGGTATATGTCGTTAAAGCTAAGAGCACTGACGAGGTCCAGAAGCTTGTCGAGCTGGCAAATGACGAGCTTATGCCGCTTACACCGGTGAGTTCTCCGGATGGCCCGAGATTTCACGGAGACACGATACCAGCCCCCGGTGGTGCTGTGGTTGACTTAAGCAGGGCAAATAGCGTGTTAAAAGTCGACCGCCGTAATAAGGTAGTCCACATTCAGCCTGGGGTAACATTTAACCAGGTAAGCTCTCAGCTGAAGGAGTCAGGGCTTAAGCCTTTCATACCTCTTATGCCACGTCGGACTAAATCAGTGTTGACGAGCTACCTGGAAAAGAATCCAATCCTGATACCCCGTCACCACTGGGATACGCTCGTTCCAATTCTCACCTTGGAGGTCGTTTATGGCACAGGAGATGTTATGAGGACTGGATCAGCGGCGGGGCCGGGAACGACTGACGAGCTTATAGCTGCGGGTGTAGGTCATGTGTCTCCGTTTGGTCCTGATACCATGGACTTCGCCCGGCTTATTCAAGGTGCTCAAGGCACCATGGGCATTGCCACTAGGGCAACTTGTGCTTGCTCCTTGATGCCCGCAATTCAACATTCCTATTTTGTAACATCGGAAAAGATCGAAACCCTTGTAGGGTTTATGTACGCCCTGTTAAGAAAAAGGCTTGGTGAGGAATTGTTCTTGGTTAACAATTTTGCCTTGGCCAACATGAGCTACAGCAAAGCTGAAGATATTAGGAGTGCTAGCGCTGACCTTCCACCGTGGATTGTCTTCCTTAATATTGCCGGATATGAAAAACGGCCGGAGGAAAGGGTTGCCTATCAGGAGGAAGATATTAGAGAGATTGCCAAACAGTATGGGCTTGTGCTTCTGCGCTCAGCCGCGGGGATAAGTTCTTTCAATTTCTTAAAGGGACTGGAAGAGCCAGCAGAAGATGTCTATTGGAAGCTCAGGTTTAAGGGAAATTGCCAGGACATATTCTTCGTAACAACACTAAATAGGGTTCAGGGGTTCGTAGATCACGTGTATAAGGCCGCGGGATTATATGGATATGCCTCAAATGAAATAGGGGTTTACATCCAGCCTATAGTTCAAGGGACTTCCTGCCATTGTGAAATTGAC
>CAYYHL010000093.1:0-7183 GCA_964471775.1 uncultured Clostridia bacterium | reverse complement strand
TGGCAAAAGAGGGCGAGTTAAGAAAGACCAAGATGGAGAAAAGAAGAGAGGAAGGCGGGATAGAAGAGGTAGATTTGGTACTAGCCAAACATGAGGAAGAGAAGTATAAGGTTAAGTCCCAGGATGAGTTCGCAGCATTAGAAAAGGAAATTGCCCTGGCTAGAGACCAAAAAGAAGCGGTGGAGAATCTTCTTCTGGAACTTATGGAGAAGGAGGAGGAGTTGGACAATTCTATTCCTTTGTTAAGAGAGAGAACCCAGACCGTCAGGAGGGATGGGGAAATTGAGAGAAAAGAATTAGCTGCCGATCTGGATAAGCTTACCCGTGAGAGGAAGAAGCTAGAGAGTGAGCGCAAGAGTTTGACTTCAAGCCTCAGTTCTCTTTTCTTGCAGCAGTTTGAGCACCTCAAAAGGACCAGAGATGGTTTAGCTGTGGTCCCCATCAGAGATGAAGCCTGCGGGGGGTGCCACGTTAAACTATCGCCGTCATTGATGGCGCGGGTAAAGAGAGCTCAGGAAATTGTCCACTGCGAGAACTGTAATCGCATACTCCATCATACCTCGGATGAAAAATAGGAGGAACCTATAACCATTCTATGTTTGGATGTGGGTGATAAGAGAATAGGGGTTGCGGTGAGTGATCCTTCTGAGAGAATAGCTCAAGGAATAAATCAGATTAGCTGGGACAGCCGGAATCCAGGTAGAGGAATAAAGCGCATCAAGGAGTTTATTCAGAGATACAAAACTGATAAGTTGGTAGTTGGCGAGCCCCTGGGAGCCGGGGGAAAAAAAGGAGCTCAAGCTCAAAAGGTAGAGAAATTCGTAGATCACCTGCGTTCTCAGATTAGCATTCCCATAATTCTAGTGGATGAGAGTTTTTCAACAGCAGCCGCTGAGGAAATATTGAAAGAAGCAAAGTTGACTTTGTCAAAGAGGAAAGAAGTAAAAGATAAACTGGCTGCGGCCATAATTCTACAGGATTACCTGGAATGGCAAAGAGCAGAACTCAAGGGCTCCGCAGGAAAACTAGACTCACCATAGGGCAGAGGCAGGGGCGAAATGCAGCCAAGATTCTTTTGGTGGAAAAGGGTGACCGCCGCGGCAGTCTTGCTTATGATTTTTTTTCTCACCTCCTGGATCTTTCTTCCCCTCCACAGCCAGGGGAGGAAAATCGTCACCATTCCTCCGGGGGCGGATTCTCTGAAGATCGCTGATATTCTATCCCAACACAACGTAATAAGGAGCAGGTTAGTATTTGTTTTTCTTTCCAGGATCTTCGACTGGGAAAAGGACCTCAAGGCAGGAAGATACAAATTCTTTGGTCCTAGTATGCTGGAGGTTCTGAGGGAACTGCGGAAGGGGCAGATTCAGACTCATCGAGTTATGTTTCCGGAGGGTCTTCCGAAATGGGAAATAGCCAAAATGCTGAGTCAAAGAGGCATTTCAGGAGAGGAAGAGTTCCTGGCCGTGGTGAATAATCCCGGAGTCTATGAAGGTGAGTTTTCTTTCCCCTTGCCCGAGGATAGCCTGGAGGGTTATCTTTATCCTGATACCTATCACCTTATTGGAGGTCAGGCGCCAGAGGAGGTAGCGAGCAGGTTTCTGCGTCGGTTTGAAGAGGTTATTCTCCCTCTGTATGAGGCTGTACATGGAGAAGACCGAAGTTCGTTGCATAGGCTGGTCATTCTTGCCTCCATTGTGGAGAAAGAAGCACGGATTTCCTCGGAGAAAGCCACCATTGCTGGTGTCTTCTATAACCGGCTTCGAAATGGGATGAGACTAAGGGCAGATCCTACCGTGAAGTACGCCCTAGGTGATTTTGGTGAGAAATTGAATCGTGAAAGACTCCTGACTCGTTCCCCATACAATACGTATCTTCATTTTGGGTTCCCCCCGGGTCCCATTTGCAGCCCCGGACGAGAGAGTATCTATGCAGCTCTACATCCCGCAAAGGTCGATTATCTTTACTTTGTGGCCAGAGGTGACGGTACCCACGAGTTCACCAAGAGCTACCAGGAGCATTTGAGAGCAGTCTACCGATATCAAAGGGAATAGGTTCATGATTCACTCACCTCGCGGAGTCGAAGATATCCTTCCCCGACGGTCCTCCTTCTACCAATGGGTGGAAAGAGAGGCTTCTTTTCTTTTCTCGCGCTATGGTTATGAAGAAATCAGAACCCCCACCTTTGAAGAGACGAACCTTTTTCTTCGCAGTATTGGCGGGGAGACAGATGCGGGAAAGAACATGTACACCTTTCAGGATAAGAAAGGACGGAGTCTGTCCCTTCGTCCTGAGGCTACCGCATCCATCATAAGAGCCTATATTCAACACAAACTGTATCGGGAAGAGGACCTGTGGCGGGTACATTATCTGGGCTCTATGTTCCGGTATGAGAGACCCCAAAGAGGAAGGCTTCGAGAGTTTCACCAGATAGGGGTGGAGGCAATAGGAGAGGCCAGTCCCTGGGTAGATATAGAACTGGTAGAAATGGTAGTGCGATTTTTCAAAGGACTCTCTCTTCCTCGCTTTTACATCCGGCTCAACAGTATTGGTTGCAGAAGCTGCCGTGCTGGTTATGAAGAAAAACTCAAGGAATATCTCAAGCTTCACCTAGATTCTCTTTGCCCTGCCTGCCGAGAGCGCGCACGAGTTAACACTCTCAGGGTCCTGGATTGCAAGAGTGATGAATGTCAGCCGATAATAAAGAAAGCACCAGGAATAGAGGAATATCTGTGCGAGGCTTGTTCTTCTCACTTTGAGAAAGTGAGAAGAGGCCTGGAAGACTTAGGTGTGGAATTTACGGTAGATTCTCATCTGGTAAGGGGACTTGATTACTACACCCGAACTATTTTTGAGACTATTTCCTGCGATCTGGGAGCTCAGGATGCAGTTTGTGGAGGCGGTAGATACGATGACCTGGTAGAGGATCTAGGGGGCCCTTCCACCCCGGCCATGGGCTTTTCCATAGGGGTGGAAAGGCTTCTCGAAGCCCTGGAGAAGGGAGGAGTAGAGTCTTCCCGGGGAAAGGAAAGCGCCGTTGCCTATATACTCACTCTGGATGGGAGAAGTCAGATCAAGGGATATGAACTGGCGAGCTTCATGCGCTCAGAAGGGGTTAAGGTGGAGCTGAATATGTCTCAAAGAGGCCTTTCCTCTCAACTGAAGCTGGTTAATAGAAAGAAGATTCGCTGGACCCTGATTCTGGGAGAAAAGGAAATTGAAGAGGGGATAGTCATCCTTCGGGATATGGACTCAGGAAAGCAGGAGGCCATAGAATGGGGCAGCTGGGATAGGCTCAAGGAAAAACTCAAGGCATAGACTATGAGACTGAAAAGAACGGATCTGTGCGGTGTTCTCACCAAACAGGATGTTGATAGAGAGGTAGTGTTAGTGGGATGGGTAAAGAAGAGAAGAGACCATGGGGGACTCATCTTTGTTGACTTAGGAGACAGATCGGGCTGGAGCCAGGTGGTTTTTAATCCTGAAGTAGATAAGGAAAGCCATGCTCGGGCCCGTTCCGTGAGGGAAGGGTGGGTAATATTGGTGAAGGGGAAGGTTGCTCGGCGGCCGGAGGATTCCATGAATCCGAAGCTGGGGACAGGAGAGATAGAGCTGATGGCAGAAGATCTGGAGATTTTGAACGTATCTCGTCCTCTTCCTTTTTCCCCAGACGATGAGATAGACACTGATGAGGAAGTAAGACTGAAATACAGGTATCTGGATCTACGAAGACCCACTATGCAGAAGAATATCCTTTTGAGATACCGTCTTACCCGGCTGGTACGGGATTTCATGGACAAGAAAGGATTTGTGGAAATAGAAACCCCCTTTCTTACCAAGAGTACACCTGAGGGAGCACGGGATTATATCGTACCCTCCAGGGTGTATCCTCAGGAATTCTACGCTCTTCCTCAGTCTCCTCAGCTTTTCAAGCAGCTCCTTATGGTGGCGGGTTTTGACAAATACTTCCAGATAGTCAAATGTTTCAGAGATGAGGATCTTCGGGCAGATAGACAGCCGGAGCACACGCAGATAGATATAGAAGCCTCCTTTGTGGAAGAGGAAGACATATACCGTCTGGTGGAGGATATGCTGGTCTCTATTTTCAAAAACCTCATAGGTGTAAGTCTTAAGGCTCCTTTTCCTCGTCTGGGCTACAAAGAAGCTGTGGAGCGATATGGCAGCGATAAGCCTGATACGAGATTTGGATCGGAGCTGGTGGATGTATCCGTGTGGGCGAGCGGGGGCAGCTTTGAAGTCTTCAGGAAAGTCCTTGAAGATGGGGGAAAGGTTAAAGGAATAAAGATTCCCGACGCTTCTTCCCTTTCCCGTAGGGATATGGACGAGCTTAGCCGCTGGATAACATTATACGGCGCAAAGGGACTCTCCTGGACTCTTTTGACTCCTCGGGGACCGCGATCTTCTCTAACCAAGTTTTTCTCTGAAGGGAGTCTCAAGAGGGTAGCTCAGGATATGGGAGGAAAAGAAGGTGACGGGCTTTTCTTTGTTGCTGGCCCGGGAAAGATGGTGAATCAGTCTTTGGGTGAGCTCAGGCTTAAGCTCGCAAAGAGATTTAACCTCATACCTCAGGGTCAGTACCAGCCCTTGTGGCTGGTCGATTTTCCTTTATTGGACCGTGACGGGGAAGGAAACCTGGCCTCTCTTCATCACCCTTTTACCTCTCCCAGGGAGGAGGATCTATCCTTTTTGGAAGATACGCCCGATTTGGTGAGAGCACGCAGCTACGATATTGTTCTTAATGGGAAGGAAATTGGAGGAGGAAGTATAAGGATTCATAAGAGAGAGATTCAGGAGAGAGTCTTCAAAATTCTGAAGATAGACCCCCTTCGGGCCCGCGAAAAATTTGGCTTTCTATTGGACGCTCTTTCCTCAGGGGCTCCCCCTCACGGTGGAATCGCTCTCGGATTGGATAGACTCCTCATGCTCATAGTGGGAGCGAGCTCCATAAGAGATGTCATTCCCTTTCCCAAAACCCAAAAGGCGGTGTGCCTCCTCACTCAAGCTCCTTCTCCTGTAGATGAAAAGCAGCTGAGGGAGCTGGGACTCGAGGTGAGGCGTAAATCGAGCTCCTCCAAGTGAAGATAATCTCTAGATGAGTAGAGGAAAGTGAAATACATTGAAGTTGCCTTAAATCTTCCCTTAAAGAAATCATTTCGGTATCGAGTTCCTGCTGAACTCGCTGCCCGGGTCGAGATAGGCAGCCGGGTACTCGTTCCCTTCAGAAACAAGAATCTCAAGGGTTTTGTTACCCGGGAAAGAAGGAAAGGGGAGAGGAAGCTGAAAGACGTTATCAAGTTGGTAGATGATTTCCCGGCCATATCTCCCCCTCTTCTCAGACTTGGTGAATGGATCAGTCAGTACTATCACTGTTCCTTAGGTCAGTCTCTCCACTCCATGCTCCCCATCCAGCGTTCTCTCAAAGACACGGAAAAGAAAGTTGAGGGGAAGAAGATTTCCTGTGCTTTGCCTCCGCCCGAAGCTTCCTGTTCTGGGAATCTTGCACAAACGAGCGGAGGACGTGTCTTTCTTCTTAAGGCTGGCCAGGCAAAAGAGAAGGTCTCTATCTTTCTTTCTTTGGCAAAAGACGTCCTGGCAAGGCGAAGACAGGTTGTTCTGGTAGTTCCAGAAGTTAGCTACATATCGTCCTGGAAGAAGCTCATTGAATCTCAATATGGAAATTGTGTGGCCATCTTGCACTCAAGGCTGAAAGACAGGGAAAGATACGCGAGTTGGATGAGAATGAGAAGGGAAGAGGTCTATTTCGCTATTGGCACACGCTGCCTCTTGTTCGCTCCTTTCCCGGATCTGGGTTTGATGGTTCTTGAGGAGGAGGAGAACACATCCCACAAACAGCGAGAGGTACCTCGTTACCATGCCCGGGAAGTGGCGGCCAGGCGGGGTAAAATCGAAGGCTTCTCTGTTGTCTTAATGAGTCAGAGTCCTTCTCTGGAGTCATGGAGCAGAGCACGTAAGAGAGAATACGTGCCAATTTCCACCCGGGTCACCCGAAAGACTCATCCTGAGGTAGAGATTATAGACCTTCGGCAGGAAGGGGAGAAGATTCTTTCTCGTTCCTTGGAGGAGGCCGTTAAGGAGGCCCTGAAGGGGAATGAGCTCACTATTCTTTTTCTCGACAGGAGAGGATTCTCCCGGTATCTTCTTTGTCAGGACTGTGGGGAGGTTCTGCGTTGTCCCAATTGCAACGTAGGACTTACATTTCATCTAAAAGGGACTCTTTCATGCCACTACTGCGGGTATGAGGAGCAATCTCCTTTAGTCTGTCCTTACTGCACTGGAAATAGGCTGAGAGGTAAGGGAGTAGGAACGCAGCAGGTGGAGAAGGAAGCGAAGGTGAGATTCCCTGGGGCTTTGATAAGAAGAGCCGACCTGGATATTGGTCCTTCCTTCGCAGGCTCAGCTCTCAAGGATGAGGTGATTAAAGGGAAAATTGACATACTCATTGGGACAAAGCTCATCACAAAAGAAGAAATTCTCAAAGAAGCGAAGGTGGTGGGGATTATTTTGGCTGATAGCCTCCTTAACCTCCCTGATTTTAGAGCTGGGGAGCGTCTCTTTCAGCTCTTGGTCAAAATAAAAAGGTCCATGAAAAAAGAAGGAAAAATGCTAGTTCAGACCTACAACCCCACTCACTATTCCTTGAGATGCGTCAGGGATAGAGAGGAAGATTTTTATCCCCAAGAAATGAGAGCAAGAGAGGAACTACACTATCCACCGCACTTTCACTGGGCAAGAGTCCTTCTTGAAGGAAAGGCTGAAGCTCGGGTGACGGAGGCGAGCCAGAGGATCAGCCAGAAACTGGACGAGAAGGGAGTTGAATTCTTGGGACCTTCTCCGTGCCCATTTACCAAGATCAAGGGTAGGTATCGGTATCAGCTCATCGTAAGGGATGAGAATCCGAGCCGCATAACTGGTTCTCTCAAGGGAGAGGTGGGTTATTCTTCTAGCTCTACTAATGCAGTAAGGGTGAGCGTGGATGTGGATCCGCAAGAATTAATGTAGGGAGACTGCCAATGAGAGGGGACGAAATTCGGGCGAGGTTCTTAAACTTTTTCGAAAAGAGGAATCACCTCATTCAGCCTTCTGCCCCTTTGTCCCTTGACGATCCGGCCCTCCTTTTCACTATTGCAGGTATGGTGCCCTT
>CAYYHL010000092.1:0-7265 GCA_964471775.1 uncultured Clostridia bacterium | reverse complement strand
TCTTCGCAGCCTCCTAATCCTTCTTTAAATTGTCAGTGGTGCGGCTATATTGACAAACTGAAAGATATTTGAAAAGTATAAAGATGGGAGAAGAGGTTGATAGGGTAGGGGGGAAATTTTTGGAGAACTTGGAGAAAAGAAAGTATAGGGCGAGCAGATGAAATGGAAAATTGACGTTCAGCTCATCTTGGGAAGTGACAAAAATACGGCCATAGAGCCCTGAATTTGGCGGTGTTTTTTGTAAGACACTATCCCCCCTTTACATCAGAATGAGCGAAGCGGAAATAGGGCTTATTCTGGGGCTGAATTGGGATCAGTTGAATTGAGGGTAGACTGATCATGGAAAAGACGTTGGCAGCATTTGAAAAAGTGCCATTTTTTTGGTAAAGGCCCTGGTGCATTTTCTTGCTAGGAAATTGGGTGTGAAGAACTCAGAGGTAGAAATCATTTTACCATATACCCTAATCCTGACCCCGGCACATAAAGACGATTGTCTGGACATCGGACACCCCTACCAAATCCTTATTATTGGTATTTGTAGCTCCCATTGTAGCCCTTCTTCAGAAAGTGAGCACTCTCATTGCGGTTAAGAAGAATTCAACGCTTCACATTGTTTCATTTTGTTGTATACTTACCTGCACTATCCTTCCCTTTCTTGCTTCCTGGGCGCGTTCGTCCGAGTCCAGGAGATCGATCATGTTGGCAGATCTGCTTGTTTCTCGGTAAGGATCTTCTGGCAGGAAAGGTTGGGAAATACTTCATTCTTGAGCAATAAGAAACATAGCCTGATCACAACAACGTGCACAGTTGCGTCTTCAACAGGATTGGGTAGTATATAAACAAGACAAAAACGTGCTGGGTAAGCACAATGGCCGAAGCAGAACAAAAACCGGGAGGAGGTGAGAAAGAGCTACGATATAGTAGAATGCGTGGGAGCTTGATTTCCGATACCAGTTCGTCATAAGGATTGGTTGGACATCCCGGAAGCGGGTAAGAAATGGAGGTTCGCAAAATGAGAAAGAAAATGCTATCAAAAAGATTGGGCATCATCAGCGTCTCAGTACTCATGGTACTATCCTTCGGAGCAGCTTATGGTGAAAACCCCGAGTCGGCGGAGCCGATAAAAATAGGTGCTCTATTGGACTTTACCGGCGTTGTCGCTGATCTTGGCCCCCGGTTCGAAGCAGGGATAAAGCTGCGCCTTGAGGAAGCCAACTATGAGGTTGCCGGTCGGCCAATACAGCTTCTCCTGGAGGACGGAGGGACCGATGTTAACATATCGCTTGACAAGGCAAAAAAGCTCATAGAAAGAGACAAAGTGACTGTGATGATCGGTCCACTTATGGGGGGGATTCAGCTTGGGCTAGCTCCCTATTTAGCTGAGCAGAGAGTTCTGAACTTCTCTCTCATAAACATTGAATTTCCCATTTTGGAAAAGCACAACAACTGGATAGGCTATCCTGGGTCGACCTATTCTGCATACAGAACCATGGGTTATTATGCGTATGATGAATTAGGCTATAGAACAATGATGACTTCTGGTTCTGACTACGCGGCTGGATATTCCTATCTAGGCGGAGTAGCAGATGCATTTAAGGAAGGAGGGGGTAAAATAGTTGACCAGCAATGGGTACCACTCGGTACGCTCGACTTCAATCCCTACCTCGTTGCCACCAAGAATGCGGATGCTGTTGCGATTTTCTTTGCGTCTGCCGGGGCAGTGGGTCGTTATGTGACACAGCACCGGGGATTGGGGGTAAAGGTGCCGGTAATTGTTACTGATATCAGCACCGGGCTGGAGGAGGACACCCTGCAAGAGCTTGGCGATAAGGTTGTGGGAATGAAGGGTGTGGATAACTATTGTTGGACTCTCAACACCCCAATGAACAAGAAATTCGTAGCCGCTTTTGAAGCAAAGTATGGCAGAAAGCCAGGTGGTGCAGAGCTGAATGCATATGTAGATACCTCAATAATCTTAGCTGGGCTCGAGGCCACGGGCGGCGATGCATCATTTGACAAACTGCGTCCCGCCATACTGGGGCTGCAGATAGAGACTCCGCAGGGTCCTACATCCTTCACGTCATCTGGACATGCGGTCGTGAACCGCTACATCTTCGAAGTGAAGTACATAAACGGTCGATACGTGCTAGATCCGATCAAAATGTACCCGAATCAGGTGGACCCCAGAGACTGAGTTAGCATGGGTGCGCTGAGGTTCATCCTCGGCGCACCTTTTGCGTAGATTAACGGCTTGTGAATAGAGCATAGGAGCGAGTAGTCCCTATGGATGTGTTTGTCCTTAATTTGTTAAATGGAATCTCCTGGGGGTCGATACTTTTTCTTGTAGCCTCCGGCTTATCCCTCATCTTGGGAGTCATGGGCATTCTTAACTTGACACACGGCGCAATGTACATGGTTGGAGCCTTCGTTGGGTGGAGCATAGCAGTGCAATACGGGCTGAGTTTTTGGCTGGCGGCGTTGGTAGGTGGGCTCAGTGCTGGATCAATTGGTGTAGCAATAGAGAGAGGATTCCTGCGGCATCTCTACAAACAGCTGAATGAACAGGTGTTGCTGACTTTTGGCCTAGTCCATATATTAGTCAATTCAACCATATGGATTTGGGGGGCAAGATCGAGAGCACCGTTTACAACACCCATTCTTTCTGGAAGCGTGAACATTATGGGCTGGTCATATCCAATGGCCCGCATTGCTATCATTGTTATTGGAGGATTGCTGGCTGCAGGTCTGTGGTGGTTCCAAAATAAGACGCGAGTCGGTGCTATTGTTCGAGCAGGTATGGATGATAAAGAGATGACTATGGGATTAGGCATAAACGTGCCGTTAGTTTCTGTTGGGATCTTTTTTCTAGGCTCTTTTTTGGCTGGATTCGCCGGAGTAATGGGAGCTCAGTGTTTGGGGGTGTACCCTGGGTTGAGCATAGACATACTGCTCCTGGCACTGGTTGTCGTCATTATTGGTGGTGTTGGTGCCGTTGAAGGAGCTCTGGTGGGGAGTATGCTGATAGGCATCGTTGATTCTTTTGGCAAAGCTCTGTTCCCAAATTTTGCCATGTTCACCATCTATCTCGCTATGGTGGTAGGTTTGTCACTCAGGCCCCGTGGGCTCCTGGGGAGGAGAATGTAGAAGATGAGAACAGCCAATATGAGGTCGGTTCCACGCTCTAAGAGGAAACTAGCTCACTTTGCTCCTTATATCGTTGGTATTGGAATTCTCGCTATAGCGCCCTCTTTCCTTCCTTCATATCTTCAAAGCTTATGTGGTAAGGTTCTTATTTTTGCGATCTTTGCTATGAGTCTGGACGTCATTTTTGGGTATACAGGGCTTATTTCCTTGGGGCATGCTGCTTACTTTGGGGTAGGAAGTTATGCCGTCGGCATTCTCACGCTGCGTTATGGCATCGAGAGTTTCTGGATAGTTGCCCCGCTGGCCATCCTCATGGCGGCATTTGTGGCTGCAGCATTTGGTCTTGTGGTTCTGCGCATATCGGGCATATATTTCTTGATGACAACTTTTGCTTTAGGACAGTTGCTTGTTAGCATTGCGGTAAAGTGGTATTCCTTGACCGGGGGCTATTATGGTCTTTCAGGCATACCGCGTCCCAACCTAGGTTTAGCTAATTTTCGGTGGAATAACACATACTTCTATTATTTTGTCTTCCTGGTGTTTATTATCTGCTTCTTTGTCTTACGTAGGTTCGTGCGCTCACCCTTCGGACTCACTCTTGAAGGTATCCGTGAAAATGAATCAAGAATGCAGGTTATGGGTTACAATACGTGGCTCCATAAGTACATTGCCTTCATTGTTTCTGGCGCCTTTGCTGGTATAGCGGGCATGTTGTTTGCGTACCACAACAGGCTCATAAATCCGGCCCACCTGGATGTCGCAACTTCCACTTTGGCGATGTTGATGGTGATTATCGGTGGTGCTGGAACGCTGTACGGAGCCGTCATAGGTGCTGCTTTGCTCATACTGGTGGAATACTTTGCCGGAACCTATATACCGAAACGCTGGCCTCTGGTTCTCGGAGGTGTATTTGTCGTCGCTGTTCTGTATGCTCGATTAGGAATCGCCGTTCATCTCTCCAGGCTTTGGAAGAGAGTGCTATGAAGACAGAAGTCTTACGGGTTGAGGGCCTCTCGAAAAACTTCGGCGGTGTCCAGGTGCTCGAGAATGTGTCATTCAGCGTGCAGCTCGGCGAAAAATTGGCAATTATCGGTCCCAATGGGGCAGGAAAGACTACTCTACTCAACCTGCTCAATGGACAGCTCTCACCTACGGATGGCCGGGTATACCTTGTTGGAGAAGACATCACTGCTATGCCTACTTATCGCCGTGCTCACCTCAGGCAGGGTCGCTCCTTTCAACTAAGCAGTCTTTGTTCCAACCTCAGCATTCTCAATAATATGATACTGGCCATTCAAGGAACTCACGCCTCTCGCTTCCAAATGTTTGGATCAATTACAGCTCTTAAGCATCTGTATGTCAAAGCACAGGAATTGCTGGAGGTGATGGATCTATGGGACAAGAGGAATGACCTGGTACAAACTCTGAGCTTCGGAGAACAACGGAAATTGGAAGTAGCTCTCAGCCTGGCTTTGGAGCCGACGCTCTTGTTGCTCGATGAACCAAGCTCTGGTCTGACGGTTACCGAAAGGACTGATATGGTCAATATGATACGTGACCGGGCGGCGGATGCTGGGGTCGTGATCGTTGATCACGATATGGATCTGGTGTTTGATGTTGCCGATCGAATCATTGTACTGCACTACGGCCGAATCGTAGTTGAAGGAAAGCCTGAGCAAATTAGAGGGGATTCCAGAGTCAAGGAAGTCTACATGGGAATCAAAGAGAGCACCGGAAATGCTAGAACTCGTTGACATCCACACGCGCTACGAGAACACCCATATTCTACAGGGTATTTCACTGAAGGTGAAAAGAAGCTCCGTGGTGGCGCTCCTGGGTCGTAATGGAATGGGCAAAACGACCACTATTCGATCAATCATCGGCTTCACCCCTCCACATCGCGGTGTTATACGTTTTAAGACAAAGGATATCACCCACCTGACTCCTTTCGCGATCGCCCAGATGGGAATTGGTCTGGTTCCCCAAGGAAGGCGCATTTTTGCCTCTTTGAGCGTGGAGGAGAACCTTACCATGGCGGCACGGAATACACAAAGATCTCAAGGTTGGTCTTTAGGCAGGATATATTCACTTTTTCCGGTGCTGAAGGAGCGAGCAAGATACAAGGCTACCCTTTTGAGTGGTGGAGAACAGCAGATGCTGAGCATTGGTCGGGCCTTAATGACTAACCCCGAGTTACTATTGATGGATGAGCCTTCTGAGGGATTAGCTCCGATCATTATCCAGGAGGTTGGCCGCATTATCCGGCATATTAAGGAGACTGGCTTTTCTATCCTCTTGGTAGAACAAAATCTTCCTCTCGCCTTAGAGCTCGCAGATTACGTCTATATATTGAGTAAAGGGCTGATAGTGCACGACTCGACACCTGAGGAGTTACGAAATAAGGAAGAGGTGCAAGCCAAGTACCTTAGCGTGGGGTGAAGTGAAAGGAATTCAATTCCACACGAAAAGTACTCCTCGCTCAGTGAGCCGTTGGTGTCTTTGACCGCAATGAGAATAAAGAAAGAGGAGACGTTGGGAAATGTCAATATCAATCAGCAATGACAACATTAGACGGTACGTCAAGGAAATTTGTTCTCGTTCACCCAGGTATGCTGGGACAGAGGGAGAGACCAGGACGCGGGAATACATTGTTTCCGAAGCAAAGAAACTAGGAATTGATGTGGAGTTAGAAGAATTCGAATACATGCACTATTGGCCTGAATCGTCCAAACTTGAGATCCTGGCGCCCATTCAAGGTACCCTAGAGAATCTTCCTTTGACTTTCGCGGGAAGTGGAGTAGCGGAAGGAGAGGTCGTATATGCAGGGTCCGGTACCCCAGAGGAGTTCGAGCTTTTAGATAAACAGGGAGTAAAGATCAGGGGCAAGATTGTGTTGGCAAATACAGTCTTTCCCTTTCTCACCTATCCACGCGTTGAAGAACGGCGTGCGAGTGGGCTTGTGGTCCTTACCGATGGACCGGATAACCTTTGTCGCGCAGGTACCGCTACAGCAAATCACAAGCCGGGAGAAATTCCTGGTGTGCTAGTCCCAGTCTCAGTTGGCCAAAAACTTCTGACTCTAATCAGCACGGACCGACTCAGACTCCGCATTGCACTTGACGGTAGATTCTCGCAAAAGACTTCTTCTAATATTGTTATGACGACACCGGGAACAACTAGTCCAGATGAACAGGTGGTGTTAACTGCTCACTACGACAGCCACAACCTGGGGAAACATGCCTGGGATAACGCTACGGGGTGTGCGGCGGTCTTGGAGTTGGCACGCATCTTTGAGATGCTGAAGCCTAATCGCACAGTCAAGGCCATAATTTTTGGAGTGGAGGAGTTTGGTCTGTGCTGGGGGTCATTCTCCTACGTAAGTCGACATGCCCGTGAACTTCCCAATACCAAGGCTACTTTCACATTTGATGGCTTGGGAAGTCCCTTCGATTTCAAATTTGAACTTATGGCGACTGAAGATGTGCGTCCATTCGCCCTGAAGGTAGTCCAGGAATTAGGGTACGATGCGAAATGCGACGCTGAACCTGCTCCGCTTTCAGATCATCTCCCGTTCCAGCTCAAGGGTGTGCCAGCTGTATGGTTTTGGGGAGGTAACTTAAGTATATTTTATCATACGGCACAGGATGACCCTGCGACTTTGGATTACGGTAAATTGAAGTCGGTTGCAGACATTGCGGGAGAAATTGCATGTAGAGTGTCTAATCAAAAGGAACTCCCTTTTTGATGAAACACTACTCTCAATCCTCCTACCTCCTGGGGTGCTCTCACTTACAAAGCCGTATTCAGGCTCCGGCAACTATCCTAGTTCCTTCCTCTCGGGCGCTCAAGGGCTGCGGGTAAAAGAAGAGGTGCCAAAATGTTATGAAAACGCTTCTCGTAGTAATTGGCCCTTTTTGCCTAGAGGCAAAAGGCAGACTGTGGAGGATGAGGTCACATAATAGGGTGCGAAGGAAGATACCATAAGTTGAACAAGGAGGAGAAAATGGAGGAATATTCACTGGAGAGGTACCCCGGCTATGAGCCTGGCAAACCACCTAGGTGTGAGAAAATTCACGCAGTATCTTATCTGGACGAACTGGAAAAAACTTGGGGGAATAAGT
>CAYYHL010000091.1:0-7308 GCA_964471775.1 uncultured Clostridia bacterium | reverse complement strand
TAATTCAATTCTAAGAGAGAATCCTTATCTCTTTCTTCTTTGCGAATCGCATTTATGACAACCCTTCCTCCTTTTTCTAAAACTTTTAGGGCTTCGAGTACAGGCTTCCAGGCAGGGGTGAAGTCAATGGCAGAGTTAAGTTTTTGCGGTGGAGTATCTCCAGTTGCCCCAATCCAATCAGCCCCCAATCTTTTCGCTAAATCTTGATGTTCTTTTTGCTGAGGCCTGGTAAAGACGAAGGCTTTGGAGTCTGGATATTTATACTTAGCTATTTGAATAACAATATGAGCTGAAGCGCCAAAACCGTAGAGACCCAGAATTTGACCGTCCTGAAGGTTTGTTAGTCTTAAGGCTCGATAACCAATTGCTCCCGCGCACAGGAGTGGAGCTGCCTGCGCATCTGAGAACTTTTGGGGAATCGGATAAGCAAAACTCTCTCGCACCACAGTAAATTCAGCATAACCACCATTAGCATCGCAGCCGGTCCCCTGAAATTTGGCACATAAGTTCTCCCTTTCTTCTCTACAGAAACGACATTCTCCACAGCTAAAGTTAATCCAGGCAATTCCTACCCGATCTCCTTTCCTAAACTTGGTGGCTTTTGAACCCAACCTTTCCACCCTTCCCACAATTTCATGACCGGGAACTACGGGAAGTTTTGGGTGAATTCTTCCTTCAATCTCGTCAAGTTCAGTATGGCAAACTCCACAGGCCAAAATCCTTACCAGAATTTCTTTTGAATTTGGCTCAGGAACTGGCAAATCAACCATTTCTAAAGGTTCTTTCTCTATTAATGATATTTCTTTGAGTATCATTGCTTTCATTTTTTGCTCTCTCTTTTGAGGGAGATAACTTCGCCTCTATCAATCGGGGAGTTAAGGTACTGCGCAGACTCTAATACACCGACCGCCTGGGTGAAACTACCAGGAATCGCGGCCTGGTGGGGCTGCGATTAGCAAAATCTCCTTCTGGTGACTATACTTCAATATGGACATTAATTCTACCTCAAAAGCCAAAAACATTCGGCCAAAAGAGTTATCGAAGAAGAGAATTGACTTGAGGCCGCAGAAGAAAGAGCTTCAAGGCTCTCAGGGATTGCCCGGGATACAATAATAAATTGCGAGCTCACGAATGTCAAACCAGACGGGCGAGATTAGTTGGCACATCAAAGGAGTGCTTCCTTGAGAAGACGGCAAAAATCTGCTACAATTCAAGTCCCCAAGGAAGATAGCGTCGTATTATTCTCCGTACAACACGAGCGACAAAGAACAAGCTTGGAGGTACTACCCATGGAGAGGTTAATTATCCAAGTAGAGTGTTACTCGAACTATAAATATGCCGAGAGACCGGTAGCATTCACCTTCCAGGGGAAGAAATATGAGATAAAGCGCATCCTCAAGCAATGGCGAGAGGCAGCCAAGGATTTTTTTGTGGTTGAGACACCTGAGCAAAAGCAATATACCATATCCTATCAGGAGGAAAGCGATAGTTGGCACCTAGAGAAGGTCAAAAGGTAGGCTCAAGATGAAAGAAAGGGGAGTTAGGGCGCGGGAAAAAAAGCAAGAGGGAGGGATTGAGCGGAACGTAATTCTTTTGGGAGGAACCAGTCTTCTCACTGACTTGAGTAGTGAGATGATGCATCCTCTTCTTCCGATGTTCATCAGTGCTCTGGGAGGAGGGGGAGTGGCAATAGGATTGATTGGGGGACTAGGAGATGGCGTAGCCAATATATTGAAGCTCTTTGCTGGTTTCTGGGCGGACAGCCGGGGAAAAAGAAGACCGTTCATATTCTCCGGGTATCTTTTATCTTCTATATGCAAACTCCTTCTATCTTTTTCCGCTATCTGGCAGCATATCCTTATCCTGAGGCCCATGGAGCGGGTCGGCAAGGGTCTTAGAACAGCTCCCCGCGATGCCATTATTGCTGAGTCCTCCGTCAAGTGGAGGGGGAGATCCTTTGGTCTTCATCGAGCCATGGATACCGCAGGAGCCGTTGGAGGATCATTCTTAGCCTTTCTCCTTTTCTATCTGGCAGGATGGGGATTCAAATCCATCTTTCTTCTGGCAGGATCTGTCGGCTTCTTAGCTCTTATTCCTCTTTTCTGGGTGAAGGAAAGGAAAAGACGGCCCAGGGATCTATCTTTAAGGATCAGCCTGAAAGGTACATCGGCGCCTCTTCGCTGGTTTATTTTCGCTGCTACTCTCTTTTCTTTGAGCAATTTCAGCTATATGTTTTTTCTCCTCAAGGTGCGGGAGGTTCTATCGGATCTGCGCCTTTCTATAGCCCTACCGATACTTTTCTACGTCTGGTTCAACGTTATCCATAGTGTTCTCTCGTTCCCTCTGGGTGCAGTTTCCGATAGAGTGGGAAGGCTGCCCGTAGTCATCAGTGGCTACGGTTTGTTTGGGATCATCTGCCTGGGCTTTATCTGGTTCAGGTCCCCGGGCAGCTTCATTCTCCTCTTCGCCCTGTATGGATTCATCTTTGCTGCTACTGAGGGCCAAGAGAGAGCCTTGGTCTCCGATATGTCTCTTGGTGAGGTGAGAGCCACCGTTCTGGGGGCCTTTCATACCTCAGTAGGTCTGGGTGCTCTACCGGCTAGTCTTATAGCCGGATTCTTGTGGCAGTACTTTCAGCCTGAATTCACCTTTGTCTACGGAGCGGCTATGGCGGGAGTCTCCGCCCTTCTTTTACTGTTTCTCGGTTTCAAGTATGATTATTCTAGAGGAGACGAGACACAAGGGAATAGATCTGGAGTGACAGGAGGCGCAATCTAGACCGGAGTATAGAACTCTGAGGAAAACAAAAGGCACGTATGTCCTACTTGTTTCTGTAAGAAGAGACATATCCCTCAGGGTGGGTGCTCTGGGCAAGATTGAATTCAGGAAAGGGACTTACGCTTATGTTGGCTCGGCTCAAAACGGGATTGGGAAAAGAGTTGCCAGGCACCTGAAGAGAGAAAAAAGAAAATTCTGGCATATTGACTATCTGCTGACCCAAGAGACTGTCAGAATTGAAAAAGTTCTCTGCAAGAGGGCACCGAGGCAGGAAGAATGTAGAACAGCAGGGGTTCTTTCGAAACTTGGGAATCCAGTTAGAAGTTTCGGGTCTTCTGACTGCTCCTGTTCGAGTCACCTTTTCAAAATTGAAGAGAGGTCCCTCTCTGAAATACTGGAAAGCTGGGGTGGCCGCCCACTGACTGATTTTCAAAATTCCCGGACAGAATCGAGCTTTGTGAAACTGGCAGGAATAGGGGAAAGAGAGAGAAAGAAGGGGGGGATAGATCCTATCAAGAATTCACAGGAGAACGGGTAGTTTAGACGAAAGATGAGGAGAATATGGTAGTTAAGAGAAAAGACTATAGGATAAAGAAGTTCAGACGGTTTGGCTTTTTGCTTGGAGCTGTTGGTGAGCGGATGATGGTAGCGCTGATGGAGTTTCAGAAGGGTGAGGAGGTCGAATCACATGAGCATCCAAACGAGCAAGCAGGATATTGTCTTTCAGGGAGATTTGAACTAAAGGTGAGTGACAAGGAATACGTTGTAGAGCCGGGCGACAGCTACTTGATCCCGGGAGATACCATACATTCCTGCCGCTTCATCCAGGATTCCCAGATGGTGGAAGTTTTTTCACCACCGAGAACGTAACGCGGGTCAGGCTAAAGATTCCCCGGTGCAACGGTCACGGTTCCACCAATAACCCACCAGTATGTGATAAGAAATCTATCATCCCCTTGACAAGATATCTTACATAGTTATAATGTAATCATAGTCCATGGAAGGAGGGGGAAATGAGTAACGTTGAAATAAAGCTTGCCAAGAGAGTTAAAGAACTAAGGCAGCGATTTAGAATTAGTCAGCAAAGGCTTGCGGAGCTCTTACGGGTTTCACGTCCGACAGTATCCCAAATAGAAAACAGAGAAAGGAAAATATCTGCTGGTGAATTAATAAGACTGGCTGAGATATTCAATCTTTCTGTAGAGACTTTGCTGGACGTGGAAAAGCAACCAGAGGTAGTTTTGAGGGAGACTAAGAAAAGGGAAAGAGTCAAACCTCAAGTCAGAATCAATGTTCCCCAAAAGAATCTCGAGAAGTTCAAAGAGGTCTTTCTTCGTGTCCTCAATAGAGTTGGCTCAAAACCCAATATTGGGGAGACTGTCATCTATAAGCTCCTCTACTTCATTGATTTCGACTTCTATGAGAAATGTGAGGAACAATTGATTGGTGCGACGTATATTAAGAATCGCTACGGACCAACCCCTGTAGAATTCAAGAAGATAGCGGACAAAATGATTGAGGATGAAGACGTGACAAGAGTTGAAAACAGTTATTTCAATTATCCACAGACTAAGTACTTACCCTTGAGGAGGTCTGATCTTTCCAAACTAAAGGCAAACGAGATTGAAGTAATTGACGATGTGTTGAACAGACTGTCTGATATGAATGCTGCTCAAATAAGCGAATACTCCCATAACGATGTTCCTTGGTTAACAACAGAAGAGGGGGAAGTCATTGAGTATGAGTCTGTCTTTTACAGAACCGCTCCCTATTCGGTAAGAAAATACGGTGAACATATTTCGTGAAATTTCCCGTCTATCCGAATTTGACAGGGATATGAAAAAACTCGTAAGAAGATTCAGGACTCTCGAAGACGACCTGGGGGTCTTCGTCAAAAATGAGCTATGTCTCTATCACAAGTTAAAAATAGACAACCGAGGAGTCTTTCAGATATCTGGTTTGGGGGTCAAGAATCCTAAGATCTACAAAGCAACGAAATTCGCCTGCCGCTCTCTCAAGGGCAAAGGGGTCCAATCTGGTATCAGAGTAGTCTACGCATATTTTGAGGAAAGCGACAGAATTGAATTAGTTGAGATCTACTACAAGGGTGATAAGAAGCGTGAGGATAGGGGGAGGTTGACCCATTTCTTAGAAAAGAGATCATGAGAATTATCAATATCGAAAAGTAATTCGTCGATTATCGAATACCGAGCCAAAACACATTACAAGGGGGTGTATACTTATGATAAGAGCAAATTGGGTAGATCACCTTTACAAGTATATCGAAATAGATAGGAACACTCTAGCGTTCATCAATTCTCCTTCGCTACGGGACAAAGTCTCTCGCCTTTCTGGACTGTCACAGCTTGGCCTTATTCCCAAGGTATTTCCTTCAGCTGTTCACACAAAATTGGAGCCTAACCTCGGAGTGTATTTCTTGGCAAACTATCTTTTGGACTGCGGTTGTTGCCACAAAGCGACGATAAGCCCGTTGTCTTTCAAAATAGCTGCTATAATTCATGGAATTGGCCATTTTCCTTTCTCTCTACCTACCGAACTCGCCGTTCAAAAGATTTCGCTTCTAAATGATCCGGTAAGGGATTTTGTGAATCAGAGAATAGAGCCGGTAATAGAGAGAGTAACCAGAAATGTTGACAAGAGAACGCGGGATAGATTCCGGAAGCAGACCAACAAAGAGAGACGGCGGATTAATCATTTTTACCGTTTTTTCACGGCAAGTTTTTTGCTTGAGAATAAGGAAGTGTTATGGAAAGACCTGGGGAACAAAAGATCCGAATTCAACTTCGATGACCTTTTGAAGTATTTATGTTATCCCGAAAACGTAGGATTTAGACTCCTTTCCCATATAGATAAATTAGATTACGTTTTGAGAGATATGTTTCATCTGGGCCTCATCAAAATAGATCTCAATCTTAATCCGTATTTTGGAAATCTAAAAATCCTAAACAACGGCAGGGACTGATTTTGGAGGTTTTCTCACCACCTCGAGGGTAGGGGACGAGTCTAGCTAAGGAAGGAAATGCGAGTTAACCACCAAGCTGGCCAGTCACGTTCTACAATTGACCATTGGGACTTATCAAAAAGGAGGAGACTATGGTCCGCACAGGGCAAAGTGAATACAGTGAAAAGGAGCTATTGGGCAAGGCCACGGAATACCTAGTTCCGATGCCAGGCTTTGTACCGATTATTATGACAGAGGCTAAGGGGTCGATCGTAAAGGATATCAATGGAAAAGAATACGTTGATGGCATCTCCATATGTGGGGGGCCAACCGGGGTAGGGAACGCACATCCTCGGGTTGTAAAGGCAGTCGTAGAACAGGCTCAAGAATTGCCTGCTGCTACTCCCTGGTTTGTCAATATTCCAAAGATAGAACTGGCAGACAAGCTTTCAAGAATCCTACCCAGAGGGCTCAGCAAGATTAACTTTTTCTGTGCTGGAGGAGAGGCGGTTGAGTTTGCTATCAGAACGGCCATCAGATCCTCCGGGAAAAAAGAGGTTATTGGCCTTCATACCGGCTTTCACGGGGTGACAATCGGCTGTCACAGCTTGGGAGGCTCTTGGAATAGAAAAGGGCTTCCCACGGTGCCCGGCTTCAGGCAAATTCCACCTGCTTATTGTTACCGCTGTTCGTATGGCAAACAGTATCCGGGATGTGACTTTGAATGTGCTAAAGCTCTAGAGAATATGATTGAATATGGGAGCTATGACGACGTTGCTGCTTTTGTCCTGGAGCCTATGCTTGGACAGGGTGGTCATACTATACCTCCGAAGCCGTACTTTCAAATCATCAGGGAGATATGTGATAGGTACGGAGTTCTTCTAATCTTTGATGAGATTCAGACTGGTTTTGGAAGAACAGGAAAGATGTGGGCAGCAGATTACTATGAGGTGAAGCCGGATATAATGGCCATTGGAAAAGCTATGGGAGGAGGTATACCCGTGAGCGCTACTGTTGTCCGAGAGGACATGCCTCTTCCTCTCGTAGGTGAAACCGAATGTGTCACTACTTTCGGCGGGTCTCCCATTTCCTGTGCTGCTGCCTCGGCCGTAGTGGATATTGTGGTAGAGGAGAATCTACCTCAAAAAGCCGGTGAAACAGGGGGCTTTATGATGGAGCGATTACGCCAGATAAAGGATAGACACCCCTTGATTGGAGATATCCGAGGTGCAGGACTCTTCATTGGAGTGGAGCTGGTTAAGGACAAGAAAACCAAGGAAAAAGCTACCGAGGAGGCAAATCGGGTTGTCCAGGAGTGTCTAAGAAGGGGAGTGATTCTTCTACTTTCATACAGTGGAAAGGGTAATGTAGTGAAGATAAAACCTCCCATGAATATTGGCCGGAACCTTGTTGGAAGAATAGTAGACGTACTGGATGAATCCCTCAAAGTGGTGGAGAAAAAATCAGGTTATGGCACCAGCCGATAAATGCATGATGTTTTTGTAGAAGTGAAAGAATCCCATGCGTACCAAGAACGACAGCAGGGTTTTTGTATTTGGCGCAGGAGT
>CAYYHL010000090.1:0-7328 GCA_964471775.1 uncultured Clostridia bacterium | reverse complement strand
ATATCTCCCCTCCCTACATCCTCATCAAGAGCACTTCGAATGAGAGGTCTGACTGAACTAAGATTCAATATCTCATCCCCTCCCGAATTAGCCTTTGGCGTAATTATAGACGGAGCTGGTGCAGTGTCAAGAAACTTCGGGACCCAGGGACTTGTGCCAGTATTCTTGCGAAAGAGAGCCAAGTTAGTATAATAGAGTAGCGATACTCCCAAGGAGACCGGAAAATCTCATGGCTTGGGTGCCCCATAATGCAAAGTCAATGTGACAGGAAAAAGCAGATGAGAAAAGAGGGTTTTACGATGATCGAGCTACTGATTGTCATTGCCATAATTACCGTCATTACTGCCATTGCTGTTCCCAACCTCATCTCAGCCAATGTCAAAGCCAAGGTTAAAGGGATAAAGGCGGAGATGGGAAGTATTGCCATTGCCCTGGAGGACTACAGGATGGATGAGGGAGATTATCCGATTGACCCAGAGCATACAGGATCCGGGTATGGCGCTGACGTAATAGCCAAGCCAAATATAGACTTTGATGACCCCACGGACGCTCTCGGATTGGGAAAGCTTGTTTTCCCAGACGGAGCCTCTGATCCGGTTTATTTATATAGAATTCCTGGTGATCCCTTTAATGACAGCGGTGAGGAGGAATGGAATGGAACAAGCGGAGCTCACAACAACCACTACTGCTACTTCACTGCTGATGCAAGTGGCAGCGCTAGCTCCACTGAGGCCAAATACTGGGCACTGGTAAGTCACGGTCCTGATAAGGATCTTGACGTAACAAGTTACAGCGAGGCCAAGGACGCCTATGATAACGGAACTGACCTGTACGACCCGGACAGTGGTATAACCTCCAATGGAGATATTGTCATTATTGGACCCTAGACTGGTCCGTGATTTACCATTCAGAGGACCTACCATCATAGTCTGAAGCTGACGGATTCACAAATGAAAAGGTTATTTTCTCTCTCGACAAAGGAAAGAGGATTCACTCTAGCCGAGGTGATAGTGGCTACAGCTCTTATTAGCTTCGTGATCCTGGCCACCTGGAGAGTAATTACCTCTTCCTTACACAGCATTACCCGCCAGGATCAGAGAATAAGAGCGTTGCACATAAGTCAGGCTCACCTGGCAAGACTCGAAGCGGAGACTTTCTCCCGGGTAGTGCCGGAGAGCTGGGTAATTGAGATGGGAGGAGGGAATCCCAGCCAGTATGACCACCAATTGAGCATTTATGATTCCAGCTATCCGTCCTTTGCAACAAGTCAGTTTGTTGGCTCTGATCACAGCTATTGGTATTCCGCTACTCCTGATGGATTGGGGTTTTCTAGTGATGGGCAAGACGACGGTATTTTGGTAGCCAGCGCGGACGAAGGTACCGTCTACACGTGTGCGAGTGCCAGTACCAGTGTGACTGCCGGACCGGGAACGACCGGGATTTCAGACTATAACTGGGATACCAACGACCTGATACTCTTCTTTGACACTGAAGACACAGGAAAGGAAATCCAGATTTACTACCGCTACTATCATCTGATTGATGAAGGAGGAACAGTCCCCTCGTTTGATGGGGAAGCAAGGGAGGAAGGTGTAATCAAACTGGTGACAGATCCAGGAGATTCGAGTAACATCGCAGTAGAAGAGATAGATTCGGGAAGTAGCATTGCTCCAGATGAATACGAGTATTCTGCGAGTACAAGAAAGCTACTGTTTAGCGGTCATGGAGGTGACTCAGTCTGGATTTACTATCTTCCCGACTCAGATACAGATTCATCAGGTTCTGAGGGTGCCTCTGACGGCTACCTAGATCCTACAGAAAACTCCATCGTAGGAGTGGTTGTGGGTAATTTCTCTAATCCAGATGGGAGCGCCACCAATCACATTACCAAGACAAAAGAGATTACGCTGGCCGAGTACTGGCAGCAGGGGGGACAGATCCAGCACTCGGAACAGAGAGCGTACATCACGGATAGATAGGTCAGGAGTACTCGAACACATTTTTTCCTGCGTTTTCGACATGACCCGCACAGCGCCTTGGTCTGGAGATAAGTGTGCCGAATACTGGTGAGACACAAATCGTTAGATCCAGAAAACTGACTTTTCTGGAAGATCAAGGAAACGGCTAGCTGCAAGGTCGAAAACGACTCCAGGGTTGAGAAGCACTTCAATAGTAGGCAAAACATGACACCCTTCTCAGAACAAAAGCTGGCTCTGGAACGAAAAGATCAAAGAAAGAGCAGTTTCACCCTGGCAGAGCTGCTTATAGTAACAGGACTTTTGTCTTTGATCGCTCTCCTGGTCTATCCTGCCTATGTTGGTAGTTCCCGTTCTTACAGCCTGAGTGATGTAAAGAGCAATCTCCAGCAGAATGCTCGTTTGGCTATAAAAAGAATGGTGACATATGTAGAGGGAGGAACGGTAGTAATTCCAGAGGATAGCGGTGATGCTAGCGATCCAGATGGCAACAACTATGGTTACAATGAAAACTCGCCATACAAGATAGCCTCTTATGCTTGGGATAGCACTCCGGAGAATAATTCAGACAATGATAAGACTGCTCTTTATGCCGCCCTGCCCAGTTTCAATGCCGACCCGATGGATCCGACTCTGACTTTCGAAGGACAAGAGCCACTACTTTATATGCGAAGATACGATGCCGCCTCTTCATCCTGGGAAGACCCGCTGCCTCTGGTTCGTCCTGAAGTTAAGATTACCCAACTCAACTTCATCCTGGGTGGGGATAACGAGGACAAAGTCCTCATTACTTTGGAACTGGCCCAGGAGGGATCGACTCAGGATGAGTGGCGTTCTTATAAACTGGTCTCAGCGGCCAAGCTTGGGGGAAGATGAAATAGATCATGCAGGAGACCTAAGCGAAGCCATGTCCGAGAAGCTCAAACAGGGGGTCATGCGAAACAAGGGAACAGCTATAATCCTGAGTCTAATAATAGTAACGGTGCTCTTCATCCTCACCTCCTTTCTCATCCGCAAGGTGACAACTAACACCATGATGGTGAGAAAAGCAACGGAAGAGCAAACAAGCCATAGTCTGGCGAAACAGGGAATATTATATGCTGTGGATCAGTTGAATACCAGTGATGTTTACAGCCCAAACTACGATCCCACGGACTGGCCGGGGCCAGGTAATAAAAACTGGATTGAACTCGACCTGGACAATGGGGATGAAGATAACGATGTGACCACGGGGGATAAGGAATGCAGAGTAAGAGTGGACAAGGACGACCTGCCTCCTGATGTATTCGATCTCTCTGATCTCGACGATGATTCTGCCTACGTCACCATTGAATCTCAGGATCTCCCCAAGAGGTCGGTGAGTCTTCAAGCAATAGCTCAGAATACCACACCTTTACTTAAGTACATGAGATTCGTAAACTCAGACACCGTTTTCGACAATGAGACTTTTGGTGCCCCCGATGACGATGAGTACCTAATTCAAGGGAATGCTCCCCTCTGCATCCTAGGAAATGTAACCTGGGAAAGTGCAAGTATCAATAACTTAATATTGAGCACCGACGAAAGCAAAGCTGTGATCTACGGCACCATAAGCGACGGAGGGGTAAGTACCTTGAACATCAATGGTGCGAACCCTCACGGCAGTAGCTATTCCTATTTCTTCGATCCCGACGATCCCTCCTATGACGATCCTACCCTCTTTGATACCGCAGAGGGTCACTACTTTTCCTCGGCTCACCTACCCTCCTGCTACGATTACTCTGGCGGTGAAGCGCCCAGTTTTTATTATGGGAGCACTCAGATTACTTTCTGGCCTGAGATAAGAAAGAACCGATACCAAAATCTTGCCTCCGGAGTTAACTGCTACCTCAATAATCCCGGCGAAATTAATGAAGAAACCGAGTGGTCCGACCCCACTAACGATAATAATCCATCTTATGACAACGATACCGACAATGAATGGTTCAACGATGGAGAACCCAGCGTTACCACCATCAGCTATCATTACTATCCTTACGCACCGCGATTAGTCTTTAACAACATCGACACCGACACCAGCGGCTCCGAAGACCTGAGTGAATACTTGTCGGACGAGACTCTCAACACTATTGACTACTCGGATATTACCAATGGGATTATCTTTGCTGAAGGTGATGTTTCGGTCTCAGGAATCATTCCGGACGGAAGGAACCTCACCATTGTCTCCGGCGGCAACATATTCATTGACAGTAATCTACTGAAAGAAACCAATAGTGCATCTTTGGCACTACTAACCAAGCAGGATATTGTTCTAAATCCAACATTAAGATACGGAGTGGCCAGTACAAATACTTCTTCAAATCCATCATGGTACAACCCTGACAACTGTTTGGGTAATCCAGACGCCGCCAACTATACCTCTCCCGAGAGCGGATCTACTTCTTTCGCACCGGACGAGACAAAGATCTACACTCTGGACATTGATCTAGGCAAACTCGTTACCGGAGGAAGAGTTGTATTGTGGGACTACGAGGATGCAGACCATGCACAGCTAGAGACCAAACTGCAAGCTTGGGTAACCAGAGACGACTTGCCTCCCAGTGACTCTAGCAATTGGGATGAACAAGTATGGAATACAGACGTCCCTACTGCAGATTCACACAGTATAGACTTCACGCCTCGCACCTTCCGTTGGATAAGACTCAATCTGCAGGCCCACAACAAGCATGAAATACAACCTCAAGTGTTTGATCTTTCAGAGGAGCGCTTCGACGCGGTAGAAATCCCTATCTATGGAATAGACGCGGCTTTGTGCGCGGATGAAGGGAACTTGAAAGTAGTAACTGGGGGCGGCGTAGATCAGGCCAATAGTATCTTGCCCAACAATAATGCCTATGAACCTAACGGCGGTGGCCTGAAGAGACCAAGCGATAGCGGCTCTTTTCCCCAAAGGCTCTTTTTCTGGGGCAGTCTAGCTGAAGAAGAGTGGACTGGAAGCGTTACGGGGTGGAATTATGTAAGTTACGTCTATGACTCCAATTTATCTTCTCATTCTCCGCCGTCACTTCCTTCTTCGGTGAACTTAGTCTCACTAAAAAGAAAAGATGAGGGTTAAGGAAATGTTCTTTTTGACCCGGATAAGAAGACAGGAGGGGCTTACCCTGATTGAAATTCTGATAGTCCTTGCAATAATCGTCATCATAGCTGGCGTGGGAGTGCCCCAGCTTGCAGGTCTTCTGGAAAAAGGCAAGGCGGATGCAGCCAGGGCAGAAGTTGAGACGATGGGCTCCGCAATAAGAGAGGTTAAGAAGGACACCGGTTTCTATGTGGAAAATCTGGATCAACTGGGTGATACAAGTTCTTCCGACGAGCAGAAGTTCTCGCCCTGGTGGGGCCCCTATGTCTCCTCTCTACCTACCGATATTAAAGATCCTTGGGGAACCGAGTATGTTTACTTCTACTGGGATACGGAGGATGATGAAAGGGATGTGCACCTCGGTGACTATCCTCCTGGTCCACCCGGCGGAGGTTGGGAACAGGGGCAGAAAACGGGTTGGAAGGGTAAACCTCTTCCCCCTGGTTTATGGAAGAAGATTGAGGGCATAGGAAGTCCATCTGAGGAAGGCTTTCTTCTCTTCAGCTACGGTCCTGACAAGAAATCTGCAACGCCGGACGACATGGCGGACGATATAGTGTACGGAGCCTATTAGCCTGGAGGGGCTGTACAAGAAGAATGAAGCGTGGCCGGATTTTTGTCGGAAATGAGGGTCAGATGGCCCTCATTCTTATATTCCTGGTGCTGGCTGTCTCGGCTGTTATTGGTATTAGCTTTCTCTACCGCATGAGACTTGAAGTCAAGGCAGTAACGAGCTACCTGGATTCTCGTAAAGCAGACTACTTGGCTCAGGCGGGTGTAGAAAGAGCCATTGCGACACTCAAAAACGATACGAACGAATACGATGACCTGTATGAAGAATGGGCTCAGGGTTTTGAAGAGCCTTTAGGGGAAGGAAGGTACTCCTTAGCCCTTCGTGCGTATGATAGGGAGAGCGAAAAGGAAGAAGAGGAGAAAGTCGGCATCTTCGATGAAGCATCAAAAATAAACCTTAACATGGCTGGAGCAGGAAATTGCAATCAGGGCTGGACCCCCTATGAGATTGATCTGGGCAAATTGGAGGGTTTGGGCCAGGAAAAAGCAGAGGCTATCCTGAAATATCGCTATGGACCGGATGGTACTCCAGGCATCAAGGGTGAAGACGATGATAAGGATGCAAAAGTTCTTGAGTCCGATGGAATAGATAATGATGTCGATGGCTCAATTGATGAGCCAGGAGAGGGAATAGATGAGCCAGACGAGTTCCGTCCTGATGCCCCTTTTGGGGACGATAATCCATTTGAGACTGTGGAGGAGATAAGGCTTGTCCCCGGGATAGGAGAGAAGACCTTTAACCAAATAAGAGACCACATTACCATCTACTCCTACGATAAGAATATAAGCAAAAAAGGTGCCTTAAGAACAAATATCAATACCGCCTCAGCTTACGAGATCTCTCGAGCCCTCCAGCAAGGAGGCCTGCCTTCAGATAGAGCCCATCAAGTAGCCGTAAATATAGTGGATTCTCGAGATTCCGATTCTCACCCTACGGAATATGAGGATAAGTACGGTATAGAGAAGACTCCTTATATCAATGAGATTATGCCCTTCTTTACCTCATCCTTCAGTGCCGCTCTTGACGGACTCATAAAGGGAGGAGTAAGGTATCTGGTGGAGAAAATAGAAGAGGAGGTGAGTGAGGAAATGCATCAGAAGATAAGGGTGAGCCCAGAGGTTGCGACAAAGGAAACCAAGAAGGCCATCTCAGAAAAGGAGCCAGCACTCAAAAAAGCGGCGCAAAGAATCATAAAGGAATACCAAAAAGAGGATAAGTCAAAAAAGACAGGCTTCTTTACCCTATTGGGAGAGGGAATAGCAGAGGCGGCCGAGGAAAAAAAGGTAAAGATAAGCTTCGAAGTGGAGTGGATAGAGCTTTTCAATCCCTACGAGGTTCCTTGCATAATAGATGGATGGTTCATAGAAACTTCTCTCAGGAAAAAGGGCCTATGGGGAAGAATTCGGCCCCGATCCTATAGGCTCATTCTGAATATAGTAATAAGAACCCCCGAGGTGACTATAGGTAGACCACTTCTTGACAACTATGCCGACACCACAGTTTTGAGAAACGAGAGGGGGAATGTGGTGGATAAGGTATCTTACCGAAATTACAATGCCCCCTGGAATGCTTTTGAGAAGAACGACCCCCGGGTGAGAAAATTTGCCAGCTCTCTTCCCGGAGGAAGTCCCGGCTTTCGTAACTGGTTCTGGCTCCCCATGGT
>CAYYHL010000089.1:0-7527 GCA_964471775.1 uncultured Clostridia bacterium | reverse complement strand
AGCTCTTCGCTTGAAGGAGTATGTATCACAACCAGTTAGGTAGCGTATCAACTGACGGCTGTAACTAGAGCCACGCGTATGTGCACGCGCTCTCTGAGGTAGCCATCTGTTCCAAAAAGGATTGAAAATGTTCGAATTAGGAGAGTTGAAGCAGAAAGTTCCCAAAAGGGACAACATAGTTGGATGTCCCGTTATTGGGTGTGAAACTCAAGTCAAAAGGATGACGGGGGCAGATCTCGGGGGACTGGATGCTTATCTCGAAAAAGAAAAGCGCACGGGAAGATATTTCGACCAGTTTCTCTGTCAGAAGCACAAGATCTACATCACGCCAACCACTTTTGTCTATGACGACTTGGAAGATAATTTGGTTTGGCATGATAACTTGGACAAGGAGCTTCTTAACAAGATAATTGAGAAGAAGAGGGTTAGGGCGCAACTGCACCATGAGAATAGTGAAGATGCCGTTACCTGGAATGTTCTTAGATTCTTAGAAAAAACTAACTTGCTAGCTTCGTTCTTAGGAGAGTTGTCCAATTCACCGGTAAGGAATCCCGAACCGATCTATTGGTCATATTCTCAATCGCAACACGGGGTGTGGGATGCGTTGGAAGACGTAAGAAATGACTTTGGAGAGCATCCACAAAGAAGTTCTGAGCCAGACATAATTGTCACAAGCGATAATGACCTATTCTTTGTTGAAGCCAAGGTAACAGCCGCAATTAGAGCCGATTTCAGTAAAAGTCATACTGCGGAAGATAGGGAAGACAGAATAAGGAGGTACAGTAAGGCTAGATATTTCCTCCACCAGTCAGTTGCAAACATCCTAGACGCCGGTTACTATCAGTTGATGAGATTCTGGTTGATTGGGGCTTGGATAGCGGAGAACCAAGACTTTAATTTCTACTTGCTGAATCTGGTAACAAACAATAGGGAAGAAAATATCGAGTCGGAATTCGGAAAATACCTTAACCAAAATGAAAAAAGGAGATTCGTAAGAGTTACCTGGGAAGAGATATATGAATACGTTTCAACCTCCGGCCCATCGAGTGAAGATAAGGATAGAATGCTAGGATACTTCAGGAATAAGACTGTATATGATAGAAAGGGAGGATTGCAGAAGGCTTTTTCATTACTATGAGCCGACAACATCGGTTAACCCGGCGGACACGCTACGCACTAGGGGCTTTTGCCCTTCACTACATCCGGGCCACGCTGCAAGGGCCTGGCATGCTGAAACCTTTTGCAACAGTCAAAGATGGTGAGAAAAAAGAATGAGAATACTTATCCGGGATAATCAAGCGAGACAATGGAAATTTGCCGAATCGGTGAAGGCAAAGGCTGAGGCAGAACTGCAGAAGTTGCTTGCCGAGTCACCTTCTCTCATTCCGGTCGGTGAGATTCGTGAAGGAGTTTCACAGCTTGTATTTGCAATTTGCGAGTTCGGTTTCCCGGGCTCTGGAAATACCGACATTTTGGCATTCAGTGCGGACGGTGACATTTCAATCATAGAATGTAAGCTGGCTACAAATCCAGAAAGTAAACGTAAGGTTATGGGCCAAATTCTAGAGTATGCCGCGTATCTATGGGAAATGAGCTATGATCAAGTCAATGCTCGGATTCGGGAGTTGAAGGAGAAAGACTTGTCAGAATTGGTTCAGTAAGCAGCAGCCGGGGGACGAGATGAAGAAGCTTTCCGTGCCGGCCTAGAACAATCCCTGCAAAGTGGCTCATTTGTTCTTGTTATTGTGGTAGATGAGATCAATGAGGACTTGAAACGCACGATTCGATACCTAAACGAATGCAGTGAATCTGCGTTCTCGCTCCACGCTCTAGAAATGCAAAGATTTCAAACGGGCTCCACTGAAATTCTTGTACCGCATTTGTATGGCGCATCATCGAAGCGTCCCCCACCCACAAGGAAGCAATGGACGGAGGACGAGTTCTTCAGGGTTCTTGGCGAGAAGAATGCTGACCCAAAGGTCGTCACTGTTGCGGACGACCTTCATAAATGGGCCAGCAAGAAAGCAGACCGAATCTGGCTTGGGACAGGCATAGAGACAGGGTCGATCACTTTTCATTATCTCAAAGATGGAAAGACTATCTCCGTGTTTACTATCTACACAAATGGTAGGCTTTCATTGAACTATGGCTGGCTCTCAACTCAGATAGACGAAAAGACATTAAAGGAGTTCCATAAGCTAATACAGGAGATACCGTCATTCTCCCGCATCCCCGCGGACTTTGCCAAATGGCCCAACATAAAACTGGCTGACGCATTCACCGACGAGAAGAGCATCGAGGAATTCAAGAAAGCAGTCCTTTGCCTTGGTGAAAGGGTACGCCAGTAAGGGGCACGGAGAGACCAAAATGGACAAAGCCATAGCCAACCATCTGTCAGAATTGGAGTTGGGGGAAGCGCAACGACTCAGCATCTAAACGACCCGAGACAAACAGGGGTCTTTTGATAGGCCAGTGGCGAAAACAGAAGCCATAGAACCAGCTGGACACAAGGAGGTAGACCGTGACATACTATTTGGTCCGCATTGGCGAGGGATCCAAATATGCTAAAGAAGCGAAGAAGGGTGGATTTGTCGCGGTAGGCTGGAACGAAGTGCCAAATCTCGTTGAACTGGGCACCCTGGCAAAAATAAGAAGCAGTCTATCCCGGGGGCCCCGTGACTACACTCCAACTCAGATTGCCATGCAGGCTGGACAACTCTACCGCTTTGGTCTGGAAATGGTCCAAAGCGATATCGTCGTATCACCCTTGGGAGGAGGAGAGTATTTGGTCGGTGAAGTGGGCAATTATTACTTCGACAACAGCCCCAAGGACGATTGCCCGTACAAACATCGTAGAGAAGTGAACTGGTATGACCGTCTGATTCAAAAGGAAGACATGTCAACGAATCTAGTCTATTCTGTTGGAGCCATCATGACCATCTTTTCTCTTGACAAATACGCGGACGAACTAGAAGCGTTGATTGCGGGAGAACCGTACACGCCGGCAGAGAAACCGCAGAGGGTAAGAGACTTGATTCTATCTGGATTGATGGATCTGGGCGGAAAGGAGTTCGAAGAGTTTGTCGGACACCTGTTAGAACTCATTGGCTTCACGGCTGAGGTAACACGGTACATTGGCGATAAAGGAATAGATGTCAACGGCATGCTTGACGCTGAAGGACTCGCAAGTATCACACTAAGAGTGCAAGTCGAGCGTGCCAGGAGCGCTGTTGGAAATAGAGAGGTTTTGGCGCTCCGGGGGGCCTTACGCCAAGGAGAGCAAGGTTGCCTAATAACCTTGTCCACCTTTACACCACGGGCTATCGAAGAAGCCCAGATGACGGGCAAAATACCAATAAAGCTGATTGACGGAAATGATCTCGCAGGCATTGCTCTAAGGCATTTTGATGAAATAGACGACGAATACAAACGTAAGTTCGGTATTCGAAGGAAGAAAGATTTCAACATAGAGGACCAATTTGAAGCTATTGAAGGTAATTTGGCCGCGATCGAACCACAGCCAGGAGTACCTGGAGAATCTCTGCCAAGATGGGATACTCTGGTCTGCGCAGCTAAGGAAGATGGTTTTAAAGGAGCATTCCTGGGTCAAAAAGCATGGTGGGCTATACGTCTTAATCCAGACTCAATACCGCACATCAAGTATATTGCCATGTATCAGGTAGCACCCATATCTCGAATCACCTACTACGGAAAAGTTGATCGCATCGAGCCTTACAGAGATACAGGGAAATATAAACTATATCTCGAGGGAAGCCCCATCAAACTCCGAAAACCTGTTGGGCTGGGAAAGAATCCCCACCTGAAGCCACAAGGGCCAAAATACGCCACGCTCAAGAATATCCTATCAGCCAATTCGCTCGATGATGTCTTCGGACGGGAGAAATAGTGAACTTCGAAGATATGGGCTTAGTGTGCAAGGGAGATTGAGCAGAGTCGGTGTAGAGGCTTTCTCCGACCGGAGGAATCTGTGGATCATGAATTGGTTGAGATCATCCTCCATGGCAAAGAAGAAAGAAACATAGAGTACAAGTCTTCGCTCAGTTGGAGCCACCACGAGCGAAGCTCACTATGACCTGCCAAGGTGAGCAGTGTTAATAGGTATTAACACGATGACACCCAACTTTTGCAGGAAAATGATGGTATCCTATCGATGCCTTCTAGTAACTATTGAACAAAGGCTATGTTCGGACTTCCACATAAATCACAAGAAAGTACCGATAGATTATCCGTGGAATTTGTGATTTTTTGGAGGGGACTTTCTCCTCTTACGTAAAGTGTTGTCAATTCAGGCATTGCGAATCAAGAATGTTTTGTCGAAACATATAGACCTGATTTCGTGCAAAACCTCGGTGTCAATCTGGTTTCAACAGGAGTTTCCCCCGGAAGTTCTAGAATTCTGGAACACCTAGAGGCAGCTATGGTTGCACAATGATGTGGGCAAACTCTTGATCCTGTCCCCAGAGTCCTATCCCATATTTTCCGTCATTTCATACAGAGACTAGCTCGTATTACAGTGCAAAAGGTAGGTAGGAGGTGTCCACATACGCTATTTGAGGCCTACTGTGAGACATACCTGAAGGCCGCCCAGGTCAGCCTTGGTAAGGCGATCTTGTAGATATGTCTCAACGACAATGTACCTGATCTCCGCTCCGACAAAGAACTTGTCACCGGTATACTCGGCCCCGGCAAAAGCCAAGGCACACATGGCAGCATCGCCACCGGAAGAACTTGCAAGACTACTCCTCACTAAGGGTGTCTCCAGATGATGTTGATGCGGCGAGGGGTACCTAGCAGAAAAGGGGCCTCCTCCTATTCCTGCATAGAAATGGGGTATACCAAATAGTCGGAATTTGTAGATTCCAGAGAGAATCAGAGACCAGATGGCTAATCTGGAATCGGAATCATAGCCTTGCGCCAATGGGGAAACTGAACCTTCTAGGTAATCGTCTCTCGGTTCTGATTGGAAGCAGTCATATTCCAGCCTCAGCCGGAAATGGGGGTTAGGATCGTATCCTACCACCAGCCCATACATGATCCCTGGTTCAAACCTAGCTGGGGCGGTATTGGAATTGCTACCCCCAGTATCCGTCGTGCCGCACAGATTAGGCACGTAGTAGCCTGCCAGAGCGCCCAAGGTCAAGTTTGCGCGGACTGGTGGTGAAAAAAGAAAAGGAACTAGAACTAGTGCTCCCCCGATCACAGCAGGGACAATCATCTTTCGCATGGTCTGTGCTCTCTTCTACTGATGCCCAGATACAACATGTTATCTTCCAACTGAGTCCTTAGACAGCCATCCCTTGACAGGTTCTTCCATTCCTGAATGTACAGAAAAACCCTTTGGTCGTCAACCTCCCGCCTCATGAAAGGACATGAGGGATTGGGGAAGTAGGATCTTCCTTTTCAAGTTAATAACAAAGTATGGGTGATAGTAAGAGCTCAGAGATGTTTGCAAGTTGCACATTTCTCAGCTATACCCTCACCGGATGCAGAGCTTTTTCCTCATCCAGCGCTACTTTCTTAATTGGATCACGATGCTCTCCTTTTCCTATTACTAACACCTAGTCGCTTATTTCAATTTAGGGTTACTGATTCTCACGAACTCACCAACACCGAGCAAATGAGAACCTGAACTGAGATTCATTTATGAATCAGAATGCTCAATTAAAAGGTTCCTAGACAAGGCCGGATTGGAAAGCACCTAGTGCTGCACTTTTGCGGAGACGGCGAGGTTTGGAATACTTGCGGGTTCCATATGGTCTCGCGGCCTAGCTCTTTATTGTGTGTCTTGTTTCCTCAAGCCTGTTTTGAAACTCCGGATGTGGGCATGGCTGTTGGTATTTCTGTTTGGCACGAACACAGCCTACACCCTCTGTCTCCATCAGCTTATGCCACGTTGACTAAAAAGATGGCTTATACTAGGATGAGGAGGAACAGCATTAGCTAAAGCAAGACACAATACGAGGAGGACGCAACATGCGAAGAGTATCCAAAGCACTTTTTGCCTTGATGCAGATCTTTATTCTGTCTCTTTTGTGCTTTTTGATGCGGCCATGGCAAGAAGAAAGATTTGAAAGCAGCATTTCTTTGTTCTCTTTGGGAAACGGAGAAAGGGCTTTAGCCAGCCACCGACCTAATCCCAAGGTTGGTTTTTCTGTTGCTATTGCCAATCAGAAACAGGAGAAGACAAGGGTAGGTGTGGTCAAGGAGGCAACCATTCAAGAATCTGTTCGAGAGGCTATATCTCTTGCTGGAGGATTGAGTTTCATCAAGCCGGGAGATGTAGTTCTCGTGAAACCGAATGTCAATTCCTACGATCCTTATCCGGGAACTACCAATCCGGAGGTGGTGGCAGAGGTAGTACGCATGGTGAAGGAGGCAGGGGCAAAAAGAGTTATAGTCGCCGACCGTTCTGGTCCCGGATGGTACTCTGATACTATGTACAATATGGAGAAGGTAGGCATTGCCCAGGCTGCACGGGAGGCAGGAGCGGAGGTAGTCGCCTTGGAAAAAGAGGAGTGGATTAGAGTACGGCCCAAAGCAGCAAAATATTGGAAAAAGGGATTTAAGATCCCCAAATTAGTTGAGGAAGTGGATCACATCATCAATGTTCCGGTAGCCAAAACCCATCGGGGAGCCGCCTTTTCTATGTCTCTGAAGAACTTTGTGGGACTTATATCTAGGCACGATCGAAATGTGATGCATTTCTCCAGAAACTGGAAAGAGATGATCGCAGAACTCAATCTCGCCTTTGAGCCCAAACTCAATGTTATGGATGCCAGCAAGGTCTTTGTCTCCGGAGGCCCTGCCGTGGGAGAGGCCAAGTCCCCAGGGATCATCATAGCCTCCCCGGATCGGATTGCTACTGACCTCACAGGGCTCAGCCTACTTAAGATACTGGGAACTACTCCCCAGATTCAATCTCAGAACATGTGGAATCACCCTCAGATCAAAAGAGCCAGTGAGCTGGACATAGGTATATCTAGCCACACCGCAGTTCAGCTCCTTTCTTCGGACCTGGAATTCGATATGTTCTTTCCTTCTCTTGAAGAATAGTGATTCCCCCAGGCGTCGGTAACCCTACACTTCACGAAGGTGGAAATGTACTGCACGTTTTCGTTTGAGAAAGGCGGTTTAGGAAGGTCAATTTAGAGGTCTCCTTTTGCTCTAGAGCAGTCATCTAGCAAACCTTACAGATGTTGGTGTGTTTAACTCGGCGGATACAAAGACTCCGGAGTGGGCGGAGCAAAGTTAGAACCATCACCGAAAAGTACCGACAGATTATCTGTGGAATTTGTGATTTTTTGGAGAGAGCTTTCTCCTCTTACGTAAAGTGTTGTCAATTCAGGCATTGCGAATCAAGAATGTTTTGTCGAAACATATAGACCTGATTTCGTGCAAAACCTCGGTGACAGGCAGTGTTGTTAAGAACTGTTAGTTCAGGTTGCTAGGTCAAACGGAGAAAAACTTAGGGAGTCTAAAGGTAAGGATTCTGGTCGCAGATGGGCA
>CAYYHL010000088.1:0-7616 GCA_964471775.1 uncultured Clostridia bacterium | reverse complement strand
CGACGACCTCCGGGTTATGAGCCCGACGAGCTACCTGACTGCTCCACCCCGCTATGATTGTTTCCGGGCCAAAAGATATTTCTAAGCTACGAAAAGTGGGATTTCTCAGGTCTTGGCGCCTATGTGCCTTTCGCACTGACTTGGAAGCATTATACCAAAATCTCAAATATAGTCAACCTCAGGACAGAAGCCTTTTGTGCTGAGCTTTGTCTCATTTTGGACTTCCGGCGGGGAGCGGGAAAGATTTCTTCACGGAGCATCCTCGAGTGAGACGAAATGCGAGGGAGAACTTCTTGACAATGCCTTGATATTCAATACTATTAGGGACGGTCGGGTGAAGACGGAGAGGTTAACCTATAAAAGGAGAGATCCGTGGTCGAGACTAAGAGAGTAGAGCTTGGGGATGTCCTGCTGAGACAAGGGTTAATCAACCAGCAAGATTTGAAAAAGGCCCAGGAATACCAAGGGGAAAAGGGGGGCACCCTTTCGGAAGTCTTGGTACGACTGAAGTTGGTAAAAGAGGAACAGGTAGTCATAGGTTTAGCTGAACAGCTTGGCATTCCCCATATGAAACTCAGTCACTATATCCTGGATCCCAAAGTGATGAAGATGATCCCTGCACGAGTGGTGAGGAAAGAAAAAGTGATTCCTCTTTCTCGATCCGGCAATACGCTTACCATTGCTACCGCTGATCCCCTAAATGTATTGATGGTTGATAACTTGAGAGCCATCACCGGATGTAATATCCAGGCCATTGTTGCTACCCCCTCCGAAATTAATCAGGTTATTGGAGATTACTATTCCACAGTGGCCACAGGAAGTCTGGCTGAATTGATTGAAGAATCCAGGAGTGAGGATATGGTGGAAGTAGTAAGAGATGCTGAGTCCGTTGATCTGGACAAGTTAATGAAGGAAGCGGAGGAGGCCCCTATTATTAGATTGGTTAATCTAGTCCTATCCAGGGCTATAAAAGATCGAGCCAGTGATGTTCATATCGAACCCCTTGAGAAAAAAGTCCAGGTAAGATGCCGGATCGATGGAGCGCTATCTCCTGTTACTACCCTTCCCAAGAAGGTACAAAATGCCGTTGTCTCCCGGATAAAGATTCTCTCTGAGTTGAATATTGCTGAGCGTCGACTCCCTCAGGATGGAAGATTCAGGATTAAAGCCCGCCAGCGGGATATTGATTTTCGAGTTTCTACCATCCCCACTAGATTTGGAGAGAAGGTGGTGCTCAGGCTCCTCGACAAGGCTCAACTGATGGGACTTACCATTGATGGATTGGGACTGGAGGAAAACGTTTTGGAGAAATACCGGAAAGCTATCAGTCAACCTTATGGAATGATTGTTCTCACCGGGCCTACCAGTTGTGGAAAATCCACGACTTTGTATGCTGCTCTGAGGGCCGTGAACAGCCCGGACAAAAACATTGTCACCGTTGAGGATCCAGTGGAATACGAAGCGGAGGGAATCAATCAGATCCAGGTGCACGAGGAAATCGGACTCACCTTTGCCAGAACCCTCAGGTCTTTCCTCCGTCAGGACCCCGATATCATCATGCTGGGGGAGATGAGGGATCTGGGGACGGCAGACATAGGTATCAAAGCTGCTCTCACCGGCCATCTTCTCTTCACCACTCTTCATACCAATGATGCTCCGGGGGCTGTGGCGAGATTGATCAACATGGGGGTGGAACCTTTCCTGGTATCCGGGGCTCTTCTTTTCGTCGGAGCTCAAAGACTCATGAGGAGGGTATGCAGAGAGTGCGCCATCTCCTACGAACCTTCGCCCAAATTGTTGAAGGAAGTAGGATTGGAGGGGAAGGTGGAAAAGGGCGCGGTATTTTGCAAGGCGAAAGGCTGCAATGCTTGTAACAAGACGGGTTACAGGGGCAGAATGGCTGTCATGGAGGCCCTAGAGCTTGATGATGGTATCCGGGAGCTAATCTTGAGAAAAGCCCCGGATATTGAAATCAGAAAAGTTGCCCTTTCCAACGGGATGATTCCTCTAAAGGAAAATGCTCTCAAGAAGGTTATTCGGGGAGATACCACCCTGGAGGAGTTAGCTCGGGTGGCAGGGACCTTCTGATGAGGGTTATTTCCGTAGGTGTTTTTTGACAGGAGAAATCCCAGCGTTGTCCTTAAGGAAGACAAGTGGCTGCCTACTATTATGTGGCGAGAACCCGGCAAGGAGAAAGAATAAAGGGTGTGGTAGAAGCGGAAAATGAGAGAGCTGCTGTCAGCCGGTTAAGACCTCGAGGGTTGGCAGTTATCTCCATTAGCAAAAGCGGCTTTTCTGCCTTTTTTCGGCAAACATCTTCCCGCCGCCTGAAGATTTTCCAACCACGTGTCAAGGGTCAGGATCTCATCATTTTCACCCGTCAGTTCGCTACCCTTATCAGTGCGGGGCTTCCCATAGTCCAGGCTCTTGGTATCTTGATTGATCAAACTCCCAATGCCACCCTCAAGGACATAGTCACTGAAGTAAGAAAAGACGTGGAAGCAGGGAAGGCATTGTCGGGGGCCCTCTCCAAGCACTCCAAGATCTTTCCTCCTCTTTTCACCAATATGGTGAAAGCAGGGGAAATGGGAGGAATCCTGGAGACAGTCCTGGGCAGGTTGGCGGGTTATCTTGAATATGCAGAAAGTGTAAGACAGCGAATAAAGACAGCTATGCGTTACCCTATATTTGTTATGTTTATGGCGGGGGGACTTACCGTCTGTGCTCTATTCCTTATTCTACCTAAAATGGAAGTTCTTTTTGCTGAAGCCTTTCAAGCTGAACTTCCTGCCCTCACTCAATTTATGCTTGATCTATCAGATTTTGCCGGAGACAAACTGTACCTGGTCATCCTGATCGTAGTGCTTCTGGCAATTGGATATTACCTCATCAAAAGATCCCCCAGGGGAGGATACTTCCTGGACAAGCTTAAATTGAAGATCCCCATATTAGGCAAGCTCTTTCACAAGGTTGCTCTATCCAGATTCTCTCGAACTTTGGCCATCCTTTCCGACTCTGGAGTTCCCATTCTGGATGCTCTGGATATGACAGGGAAAGCAGCCGAGAACAGAACCGTCCAAAAGGCCACGGAAGAGGCACAAAATTCTCTAAGAGACGGACATACTATTGCTGATCCCCTGAGAAAATCTCCTGTCTTTCCCCCTATGGTGGTAAATATGATTGCCATTGGTGAGGAGACAGGAACTCTGGATAAGATGCTCAACAAGGTAGCCGATTTCTATGATCAGGAGGTAGAGGCCATTGTGAACTCTTTGGCCAGCCTTATTGAGCCCCTTTTGATACTATTCCTGGGAGCTACCGTGGGAATAATTGCTGTGGCTATGTACCTACCCTATTTCAGTATGTTTGAGTATATTGGAAAATGACCTCTCTCAAAGATGAGGTTTGGCGGTTTAACTTGGGAGAGGAAACCAGCCACCAGTCTTCCCAAAGGTAATGTTCAAAATAGGTCCAGGAACTCCCGGAAGTGAGAGCCGGGATCAGAGGACAAATGGCTGATTATAGGAGCCCGGATCTCCCCAGAGCAGCATTGTCGAATATTGAACATAAGCTAAGTACCTTAACACAGGAGACAGTGGGGTCCTGTCCGTCAAGATAGTTCGGTGAACCACCCAGGAATGGTTTTCCTGGGTGGTTTTTTGTTGCCGGGAGGAGTGGCACAGAAATTGCTCACCAAAAGGTAGACGTTCCGAATCCTAAAAGAAGCATTAGCAAATGGGCTTCCTCTGATAATCCTTTTGTCCCTGCGCCCTGGTAGCTTCTGTCAATGAGATGCCTTTGGACTGGGCGAATCAGTGTCTTGGACGAAGGAGGGATGCGTCTCTAAATGAAAACACGATGTGTAGTGGGTAAGGAGGTTAAGAGAGCCGGACGGGCCTGGAAGAAAGGCGAGGGGTTCACCTTAATCGAGCTCCTGATCGTGGTGGCTGTCATTGCCATACTGGCAGGGATTGCCATTCCCAATTTTGTCAGAGCTGGAAACAAGACCAAGATTTCCAGGGTGTTTGCCGATTTTAGAAACATCGGGGAGGCACTGGAAGCCTACGCGATGGACAATGTCGGGTATCCTAGTGAAAACGACGGTTTCGACGCGCTGGTGCCAAATTATGTCACCAGCATACCCGAAGATCCCTTTTCTGACGCTACCTACAGGTACTACACCGATGCTGCTGCAGACGAGCCGGGAGATGCCTGGCTCCTGGTCTCTCATGGGACGGATGGTGCGCAAGATGTAACAGACGGTGCTGCGGGCTTCAGTTGGGCCGATGCAGATCGAGTATCGGGTCAACTGGGAGGTCTGGATGGGATTCTTGAGGGATATGGTCTCGCTGCGGGAGACGATGGATGGTATGACCCGGAGAATGGTGACAGCAGCGACGGTGATCTGGGAAGAGGGGGACCTTAGAATCTATAAGTGAAGGGAGGTGATGAAGAATGAGAAAGATGTGGAAAAAGAAAGAGGGGTTTACCTTGATTGAGCTCCTGATCGTGGTGGCCATCATTGGCATACTGGCTGGGATCGCCATTCCCAATTTCTTGGGAGCTCGAAACAGAGCCAGAGTATCCAGGGTGTTTGCGGATTTCAGGACCATTGGTACGGCTCTGGAATCGTATTACGTGGACAATACTGAGTATCCTAGTGAAAACGACGGCTTGGACGCGCTAGCTCCTGACTACATCACCAGCATACCCGATGATCCCTTCAATGCTGGCAATCCCTACAGGTACTACACCGATGCTGCTGCCGCTGTTGCAGGAGATGCCTGGCTCCTGGTCTCTCATGGGCCGGATGGTGCGGAAGATGTAACAGACGGTGCTGCGGGCTTCGATTGGACCGCTGCAGTATCAGGCCAAGTGGGAGGTCCCGATGGGGTCTATGACGCCTACGGCCTCGACAACACCGGTGCCTCAAACAATTGGTATGATCCTGACGATGGCGCCGCCAGCGCGGGTGATCTGGGAAGAGGAGGACCCTAGGCGAGAGAAGTACGTGAGTGAGATTGTTTAGGTACAATAAGCGGTTCGCTTGTTCGGGTGGGGCAATGCCCCACCCGAATCTTTGTAGGTAACTCTCCCATCCTTCAAGGGGAAAATTTTCTTTACAACTCTGGCCTCAGATGTTAGAATGAATTGGCATTGATGAGCCGGTAGAACTTGCAAGCTTCTTCTGGGCAGAGACTGCAGTCTCTTGAGGATATAGATTGATTCTATTCTCTCTCCTTATTCTTGTGGTGGGACTGGCCCTAGGCTCCTTTTTGAACGTACTCATCTACCGTCTACCCCGGGGAGAATCTATTGTTCATCCTCCATCCCATTGTCCGGTGTGTGGCGAGCCCATAAAATGGTATGATAACGTCCCCCTGGCTAGTTTCCTCATACTCAAAGGGAGATGCCGAAGTTGCACTTCACCAATTCTCTGGCGATATCCGTTGGTTGAGGGACTCACCGCATCTCTTTTCCTTTTTTCCTTCATTTCTCACCGGCCTTACTCCTTATCCGTCTCCATTTTCTTTCTGAGGGATCTTATTTTCATCGTCTTTTTGATTCCCATATTCTTTATTGACCTGGAAAAAGAGATTATTCCTAACACCCTTTCTTATCCCCTCATAATTGTAGGCCTACCATTTGCTCTTTTCTCCCGATCATTCTCGTCCAGTCTGATAGGGATAGGGCTGGGAGCAGGGTTATTTTTTGTCATTCGCATAGTCAGTTTTTTCTTCTTGAAGCAGGAGAGTATGGGATTTGGGGATGTGAAGCTGGCAGCCGGGATTGGCTCTTTCCTCGGCTGGAGCCACGCTCTTCTGTCGTTTTTCCTCTCCTTTTTGCTGGGAGCCATAATTAGCGTTTTTCTGTTGGCCCTCCATATTAAGGGTAGGAAAGATAGAATTCCCTTTGCTCCTTTCCTGGTGTCGGCTTCTTTCATCAGCCTTTATTTTGGCCAGGAGCTCGTGAGGCTGTATGAGGGTTTGCTATATTAAGGTGATAGAATGAAGAAAGTGCGCGTAAAAGTCCCTGCGTCTACTACGAATCTTGGGCCGGGGTTTGACTGCCTGGGACTAGCTTTGAAACTGTACAATGTAGTGGAAATGGAGAAGACCAGCGGCAGGAAGGTAACCATAGAGATGGAGGGGGAGGGGAAAGATGATCTTCCCAGGGACAAAAGGAATATAATCTTTCCTGCCCTTGAGGCGGTTTTCAAGAGAGTAGGGGAAGATCCAAAAGGCCTCAGAATAAGGCAGATAAATAATATACCCCTGGGCAGAGGGCTGGGAAGCAGTGCTGCTACACGTCTAGCGGGAATTGTGGGTGCCAGTAGACTCCTGGGGGCTCACCTTTCCACGGGGGAAGTTCTTTCCCTGGCTACTCAATTGGAGGGGCATCCTGATAATGTTGCGGCGTCACTCTTAGGGGGGTTGGTCATCGTCGCCAATACCCCCGAAGGCTTTCGATGGGTAAAAATGGACTTTCCCGCCAGCCTCAAAGTTGTTCTGGTCATTCCGGAGGTGGATGTTCCCACCCGGAAGGCAAGGGATGTTCTTCCCCGAGCTATCCCTATTTCTGATGCTGTATTCAACCTCTCCCGCCTGGGAATTCTCCTGTCCTCCCTCGCCCTCAAGAAATGGGAAAATTTACTCTTTGCCACTGAGGATAGACTGCATCAACCTTACCGGGAGCCTCTCATCCGAGGGATGAGGCAAGTTTTCGAGGCTGCCAAAGGTGCCGGAGCCAGAGCGGTGTTTCTCTCAGGAGCCGGATCAGGAATCGCTGCCCTGGTGGATAAAGACGGGGACGTGGTGGCAGAAGCTATGGGGGAGGCATTTATCAGCCAGGGGCTGAGAAGTAAGATTATGCGCCTAGATACAGACAAAGAGGGAACTTCCCTCGACTAGAAGGTAGAGAAATGCAAGGGGATAAACAAAAAGGAGCTGGTGAGGAAAGTTGGACCAAAAGATTTTTCCCTTACTTTGTCTTGGCTGAAGTCTTATTTCTAGCTCTTCTAGGGATATGGAGCTACTACCAGATAAGGGGAGCTCAAAACAAGGTAAGAAAGATAGAGGAAGAGATTAGGGAGCTGAAACGAGAGAATGATATGCTGAAGATGGAAGAAAAGAGGATGAAAGACCCATTCTATGTTGAGAAGATGGCCAGGGAAAAGCTCGGGTTGGCCAGAAAAAATGAAGTGGTATACAAGATCGTCCCTTCCCCGGGGGATTAGATAGATGAAAACGGAGGCGACGATATCGCTAAGAGAAACTCGGACTCAATCAGGATTTGTTCATAGGCGCAAATTAGTCAGAAAGATCTTCCACTTCAAGCAGCTATTTGTCCGGAACTAAATCGCTCAAAAAGTCCTTCCAAAGCCCAATTCAGCACTTATGAATCTGCCTGGAGAGCCTGGTGCAGGAGATTGGCCTTTCGAAAGGTACGGCAGGGTTTTGCTTTAAGGTCTTCTCGAAGGCTGAACTTGGGGTCCAGATACATTTTCCCAGGCACTGTCAGTCGGGAGTCTCCGCAGCTAGCCCTGAAAAAGTCTTTTTGACAGCTCTCACTTTTGAGCTAGGATAGAACCGACCAAAACTTATAAAGGAGGTAGT
>CAYYHL010000087.1:4492-7835 GCA_964471775.1 uncultured Clostridia bacterium | reverse complement strand
TGGGATTCAATCTGTTGGGTGATGGATTGCGCGATGTCCTGGCTGTGGAAGAAGGGGTCTAACAGATGGAAGAAAAAGCTATATTGGATATGCGGGACCTCCACGTCTGGTTTCGCGTTTACGAGGGCGTCTCGCGGGTATTAGACGGAGTGAGCTTATATGTTCGAGGGGGAGAGCATGTGGGATTAGTCGGGGAAACAGGGTGTGGCAAAACCGTGGCTATGAAAACGGCCATGGGAATTCTGAGATCTCCTCCTGCTCTGTTCCCTCAGGGACAAGTTCTCTTAGCTGGCCGAGATGTATTAAAGGCGGCCCCTATTGAACTCCTCAGAATGAAGGGCAAGACGATCTCCATGATCTTCCAAGATCCCCTCAGTGCACTCAATCCCGTGTTCACCGTGGAGCAACAAATATTTGACGTAATTCGCTTTGGCCATCGCTGGATTCGAGATGATGGTGCACTTACCAAAACAAAGGTTCGGGGGATAGCTATGGAGGCGCTGACATCGGTGCAATTGCCTGATCCCAGGCGCATCCTCAGTCTGTATCCTCTTGAACTCAGCGGAGGGATGCGGCAGCGAGTGCTGATCGCCATGGCTCTGGTTAATAGGCCGCGGCTTCTAATCGCGGATGAGCCGGGTAGTGCTTTAGATGTCACCATTCAGGCCCAAATTCTCTCCCTATTGAAGAGTCTAGTGAAGGAGGCTGGCATCGCGGTTTTGTTAATTACGCATGATCTAGGGGTCGTTCGAGAAACGGTGGAGAGAGTCTATATTATGTATGCAGGGCGAGTCGTAGAAGAAGGACCGACAGTTGAGATTTTCGATGACCCCAAACATCCATATACTCAAGGCTTGCTTTCTTCTGTGCCTCGCCTCACAGGGGAGGTCTTAGCCGAAGGAATACCCGGCACCGTCTCTGACTATACTGAGGCCCCTTCCGGGTGTCGATTCCATCCCCGATGCTCTCAGGCTATGCAAAAATGTGCAGACCAAAAACCATCTATGGTGGAAATTTCAACAAAACGGCATGTGGCTTGCTACCTGTACCATGGAGGGAGCGGATGAGTGAACCTATGCTAAAGGTCGAGAATCTGGTGAAATACTTCCCTATTCGCTCAGGCCTGGTTCGTAAGGTGGTTGCCCATGTCAAAGCAGTGGACAAAGTCTCTTTTGACGTAGAGGAGGGGGAGATCTTCGGACTGGTTGGAGAATCAGGATCAGGGAAATCTACCGTGGCGAGAACTATTGTGCGAATCTATGACCCAACAAGTGGAAGGATTGATTTCAAGGGAAAAGATTTGTCAAAATTGACGAAGCAGACTATCGGATGGTTCCGCGGTGAGGTACAGATGGTTTTTCAAGATCCCAAGTCCTCATTGAACCCTCGGCGCAGTATCATGAGTATTTTAGAGGACCCGCTTATTATATATGGAATGGGGAAATCAAGAATGGAGCGAGAGAGAATAATCCGTAAATTACTAGGACATGTAGAGATGTCAGGCCGCTACATGTACAAATATCCGTCTGCTCTCAGTGGGGGTGAGAGACAGAGGGTTGCCATCGCTCGGGCCCTAGCTGTGAATCCTTCCTTCCTGGTGTTAGATGAACCAACGTCAGCGCTGGACGTATCCGTGCAAGCGAAGCTGATAAATCTTTTCCTTAAACTCAAGGAGGAATTAGCTTTGTCGTATCTCTTCATTACTCATAATCTAAGCCTAGTGCGGACAATTGCTGCGAGAGCCGGGGTGATGTATCTTGGAAAGATTTATGAATTGGGCCCCATCGAAATGCTCTTTCGTAGTCCCATTCATCCATATACGAAGACCTTGATCGCGGCTGCGCCGGTCGTATCCAAAAAGGAAGAATGCGTCAAACCTCGAAAAATGAGCAAGGAAGGTGAGATGCCAAGCCCGGTGAATCCGCCAAGTGGGTGTGCCTTCCATCCAAGATGCTCTATAGCCGAATCCAGATGTTCCGAGGATTTGCCTTCCCCGGTGAGAGTGGAACCCGAGCACTTGGTTTGGTGTCATCGGGTAGAGGAACTTGTTGCTCGAGGAGAGGAACTGGCGGTTTTGGAATGAATCAATGCGGAGCCTACGCGAACTTAACCGGGAAGGAGGTGAGAGCAAAGACAAATAGATAAACCGCCATTGGGCCGATAGATCAACTTAGTGGTGTTTGACACCAGTGGGGGAAAGGAGGATAGCATGGTAAAGATCCAGAACGCTCAAGACATTCATGATTTCGTACGAGGTTGTACCTTTATGGGAACAGGAGGAGGCGGCGATCCTAAAGACGGGATAGATTGGTTGCGGACAGCACTCGATGAAGGTTTGGCTCTTTCGTTCATCCCGCATGAAGAGATCGAAGATGACGCCTGGACGGTATGTCCCTTTCTTATGGGTTCGATTGCACCACGCACAGAGGAGGCAAAAAGGAGAATGCATACACTTGGTCTTACGAAGGAGCCGGTGAAAAGCGTTCAGGTTGAAGCTGTACGTTTGCTGGAGAGCTATACCAAGGCGAGGATCCAGGCAATCGTTCCCATCGAACTTGGTGGATCGAACACTCCCGGTGCGGTAGCGGCGGCAGCCCGATTGAGGATCCCCATAGTGGATGGTGACTACACGGGGCGTGCAATTCCTGAAATTCCCCAGACAACTCCGTATCTCAACGGTCTCAGTCTTTGCCCGATTTCCAGCATAGATAAACACGGGAACAAGGTTATTATCATAGAAAGCACCGGATACGAGATGGCGGAAAGAATCGGAAAATTCCTCGCCGCTGCCTCCTTTGGCTTAGCAGGTCAGGCAGGGTTTTTGTTCAAGGGCAAAGACATGAAGAAGACGCTTATTCCGAAGACTCTTTCTAGATCTCTAGAAATAGGTCGACTGATTCGCACAAGCAGGGAGGCTGGCCGGAACCCTGTCCAAGAAACGGTAAAGCAATTGAATGGATGGCTGCTCTTTGAGGGGTCGGTGTCGAACAAGGAGTGGGAAGATAAAGAAGGATACTACTGGGGCACTCACACCATATCTGGCACCGGCCGATTTGCTGGACAAGAATTCAAGATTTGGTTCAAGAATGAAAACCACATCGCGTGGCTTAACGGCAAGCCTTACGTTAGCAGCCCAGACATGATAATCGTAGTTCAGGGTGAAAGTGGAGAGCCCTTCGCCAACTCTCATATTGCTGAAGGACAATCTGTAGCGGTTATCGGATTACGTGCAGTAGAGCAGTTCCGTTCTCCCCAAGGGATGGATATTCTGGGGCCAGGTCACTTTGGCTTTGACATTGAATACAAACCCATCGAAACCGTCGCTAAGAGACGAGAGGGGTGA
>CAYYHL010000087.1:0-4392 GCA_964471775.1 uncultured Clostridia bacterium | reverse complement strand
GGGTGAAGGTGCAGTTCTCGCTCCTTTGCGCATCCTACCGAGGTACTTTATGTCCTCAAATTTTGAACGATTACCGCAATTCGCTAACTTGACAAAAGGAGGGTCAACGTACAAAATATGAACAAGGGTGGTGTCTATAGCGTAGTGTCTGAATTCGACCGCCGATCTCCAGTCGAGTCAGCGCTTAATGGAATCCCACATCCCGAGCATGGTAAGCAAGTTACGATGCGCACTTTGCCATCCGAATGCATCACCCTTAACTATGAATATAGGAGGTGATATCTATAGAGAAAACTTACGCCGAGAAACTTTCCCAATCAAGAACGAAGGAGAATTGAGATGAAGCGACTTAGCATCTTGTTGGTTGTGTTGCTAGGTTTAATGACGGGGCTCAGCTGTGTTGGACAAGCTGGGGAGCCGGAAATACTGTACACCGGTGGGACTTTTGATGCAGGAGGAGCAACGTTTCGCCTCGGGAATTGGGGGGGATTTTGGAAAGAACAATGGATGGAGAAGTTTGTCCCGGAGTTTGAAAAGGACTTCAATTGCAAGGTCAGCTACGATGGTGGGTGGCCTTGGTTCCCCAAGTATGTGGGAGGAGGAGAGAAGAACCCGCCGCACGCTGTAAGCAACTGGAATCTCTTTCAGATGAGTAAAGCTGCGACCGCAGGTGATTTCTTTGTGGATGTCGAGGAAATCAGGGCTAATATCCCTAATGCAGATCAGATTTGGGACTTCGCCTGGCTAAGTGGTACAGGCGTAACGTGGGGGTTTGGTGAACATTGTTTCGTTTATCGAAAGGATCTTGTTGAAGAACCCTATCCGACAGAGTTCGCCGATTTTTGGGAGGATAGATTTGGTGGAATGCGTGCCAGCTATATTACCTCGAACGGCCTCTTTCCGCCGTTGTGGATGACTGCGGCAGAGGTTTTTGGCGAAGGCCCGCATGATGTTCCGGCCATGGAGGAGGCGATGAAGGACTCCATGGCTATGAAGATCGTCGATTTCACCGGTACAATGCAGATGTTGCTTGAAAAAGGCGAAGTTGTCATAGGCGAACAATGGGACGGCGAGCTTTATACAATGCTTGAGGCAGGATTGCCACTGGGAGTGGTATGGTGGCCCAAAGGCTACAGGGCAATCCTCAGCCAGACCTTTACCGTCTCTAAGCATATCTCTCCCTTGGAGAAAAAACTGGCCTATGCCTTCATAAACCGGGCATTAAGTGCAAGGTGGCAGTATGAACTAGCTGAAGTTAGCCTAGGATTGAGGCCCACCAACAAATACGTGAGGATCCCGGAAAAGTTGGCAAAATGGGGCGTCAAGAACACCGCACAAGCAGCAGCGGAAATCTGGGTCCCTGAGTACACTTGGTACAGGGAGAACGAAGACGAGATTGTGAGGATGGCGGAATCCATCTTCGCTGGCCAGTAGACCTAATTATTGCCAGGGGAGGGTGTTAAGATTAGCTCGCACTCTCCCCTGATGTCTTCAGAAAACTACCAGTGCGAGGTTATGTACCCAGGATGGTTCAGGTGCAAGAGGGCAAGCAATGTCAACTTCAGCCTTACAATTGGTCAATCTGACAAAGAAGTATGGGAAACTGAGGGTTGTCTCTCAAGTCAGGGTTAGCATAGAGAGGGGTGAATTCTTTTCACTGGTGGGTCCAAGTGGTTCTGGCAAGACCACGATACTGCGAATGATTGCGGGTCTAACTGCGCCAACCAACGGTTCAATTCTGCTGGATGGAAAGGAAATTACGGGTCTTCCACCCGAGCAAAGGGGTTTGGGATTGGTATTCCAGAACTACGCGATATTTCCGCACCTCAACGTTTATGACAATGTAGCCTTCGGGCTCAAGCTAAGAAAGGTGAGCGAGAGCGACGTTGAGACCAAGGTCCAGGATCTATTAGGTCGGGTAGGTTTGCTGGGATGTGAAAAGAAGTATCCTCACCAATTGAGCGGAGGGGAGCAGCAGAGGGTGGCTTTGGCTCGGGCAGTAGCGCCAAACCCCAAAGTGCTCCTTCTAGACGAGCCTCTCAGTGCCTTGGATAAGAAGCTCCGGGAAGAGATGAAATTCTGGCTGAGAAGCTTTCAAGAGGATCTTAAAACTACAACAATCTATGTCACTCATGACCAAAGTGAAGCGCTATCACTGTCTGATCATGTCCTGGTCCTAAATAGTGGTAGAGTGGAACAAATTGGTACCCCGCAGGAGATCTATGAAGGCCCCGCTTCTATGTTTGTAGCGGACTTCATGGGTCTGACAAACCGCTTCTCGGGCACCGTGACCGCGATAGACGACAATCAGGCCCAAGTCAGACTTACCATGGGCTTTGACGTGACAGCGATTGTAAGAACCAGAACTTTCGGAGTAGGTCAGCCTGTCAATGTTTTTGTTAAGCCTGAGGCTATCTCAGTCAGGGAAATCACAAGTAGCACCACTTCAGCTGTAAATACCTTTGAGGGCTCAATTGTGCAGAGTAGCTACGAAGGAGCCCTGCTGAGGCACAAGGCTCTGGTGGGTGAGCAACAAATTGATATCTACGCGATTAACACGAGCGAGAACCGTTTTAGCGAAGGTTCCAAAGTCAGAATTTACTGGGCACCAACAGGCGTGGTAGTCATAGGTGGGGATGAGAACGAAGAGGTTGAAGAATGATACGGATTCTTAGAGAGAATAGAACTGTGCTTCTTGCTGTACCTGTTCTTGTATTCTTCACTTTTTTTTTCATTGTGCCTGTTTTCACCTTATTGGCACTTGCATTCAATCCCAAGGAACTGGGGAGCATAGCGATCAAGCCGGTACTAACTCTGGAGAATTTCAAACTCTTCTTCAGCTATCCGGTCTACCGACAAAGCCTCATCAATTCTTTGTGGTTAGCATCGGCGACTACCGCGATATGCCTGCTCATCGGGTATCCTGTGGCCTACATGATCGCGAGGACGACCAGTAAGCGAGTTCAAGCGTTCTTGGTAATCCTTGTGTTCTCTTCGATGCAGATCGATCTGACAGTCCGGATTTTTGGCTACTTAACCATACTGGGTGACAACGGTCTAATCAACGGAAGTCTAATAAGAGCAGGGGTCCTTTCTCGCCCTCTTCCCTTGATGTACAACTCCTTTGGGGTGATAGTCGGCTTGGTAAATCTGAGTCTGCCGTTTCTGATCTTGCCTTTGATAGGCATTATTGAAAGTATCTCGCCTGATCTTCTGAACGTAGCTCGATTGCTGGGATGCAACAGGTGGAAAGGATTTGTAAAAGTTGAGCTTCCCTTGAGTCTACCGGGCATCATCACAGGTGTACTATTTGCCTTTGCAATTTCCATGAGCTCATACCTGATACCGGTGCTACTTGGAGGCTGGGGAAGGGCTGTCTTGCCGGTTTACATTTATCAACAGATTTCAAACCAAGGGTTGTGGCAACGTGGTGCGGCTTTTGCAATTATACTCTTGATGGCAAACTTGATCGTGGTTTTCGCCCTGATCCGTTACTATTCCCGTACATACACGAAACGTATGTTGGCAGCCTAGGCCATCTTTTCTTAAGGAGTTCACGAAATCAACAAACAGCGCTACTATAGAGAAGGTTATCCACGTGGATTTAGATTAGTTGCGGCCATAGCCAGCGCACTTCTCATAGCGCCGGCGGTAATTGTGGTGTTGACTTCCTTCAATAGTGCTTCATACCTTTCCTTTCCGATGAAAGGATTCTCAGTCCGCTGGATCACCGCATACCTGAGATCAGCACTATTCATGCAATCCTTTACACTTAGTTTGCTCCTGGCGGCTGCAGCATCTACGGGCGCTCTGCTTCTCGGTATCCCTGCTTCAATTGCTCTGGTTCGGGTAAAGTTTCCAGGAAAGAATTTGTTGCAGGCGCTGTTAGTAGCTCCGCTGATGCTCCCGGGAGCTGTAATTGGCCTGGCGCTTTATGCATACTACGTCAATATTGGCGCATTGATGCGCTCGTTTCCCGGTCTATTGGTCGGGCACATAATCATCGCGATGCCTTTTGTAGTTATCACCGTAGTTGGTGCCTTGTCTAACTTTAACTTAGACATAGAAAACGCTGCCAGGGTCCTCGGTGCAAACGCGATTCAGGCATTCTTTAAGGTTACGTTGCCGAATATCTATCCGAGTATCATGGTGGGTGGTTTCTTGGCTTTTATCTATTCTTTTGGGCAATTTAGCATTTCCCTATATTTGAGCACACCAGACTTGGATCCATTGCCGGTGGCCCTCTACAGCACGTTGCGCTTCGCCCACGATCCTAGAGTAGCCGCTGCCGGTTCTGTTGCCATCGCTATAGTGGTGTCGTCAATGCTCATAGTGAATCGGTTTACAAACCTGGACAAGTGGTTTGCGGGGTTCAGGTTTTAGGCCGGGCGT
>CAYYHL010000086.1:4854-7900 GCA_964471775.1 uncultured Clostridia bacterium | reverse complement strand
ATACCTCTTAACTATCTGCCGAGTTCCCTTGCTCGTCTGCTCGCCTCACTCACTGCTTGAGCGAGACAATCCTTCAGACCTCCCTTATCTAGCACTTTGAGTCCCTGGGCAGTAGTTCCCCCGGGAGAGGTAACCCAACTCTTGAGCTCCTCCAAAGAAGCCTTATTCTCCTTGGCCAGCTTTGCTGCTCCTAGGGTTGTTTGTATAGCTAGTCTGGAGGCTGTTCTCTCCTCAAGGCCTACCTTTACTCCTCCCTCGATGAGACCCTGCATAACCGCATAGATGTATGCGGGTCCGCTTCCACTCAATCCGGTGATAGCATCCTGTTTGTCTTCTGGAACTTCTATGACTTCGCCCACACTTCCCAGGATTTCCTTGGCGATCTTGACGTACCTTCTCCCTGTCCTTTCCCCACCGGAGATAGCTGAGATTCCTTCTCCAGCAAGAGATGCTATGTTGGGCATAACTCTCACCACCGGAACTTTTTCACCTAACTTGCGGGAAATATAAGATGTGGTGATACCGGCAGCGATGGAGATGATGAGCTGGGAAGACTTGACCTCATTCTTGAGTTCTTCCAGCACAGAATCTATGTCCTGGGGTTTGACAGCGATGAATATGGTATCTACCTTGCCTATCATGGTCTTGGCCCGGGATGAAATTCTCACCTTAAGCGGATTGAGAGACGCGAGCTTCTCTTCGACCTTATCACATATCCACAGATTCTGGGGAAGAACCAGGTTCTTTCGAAGCATGCCTCTTATGAGGGCTTCTCCCATTCTGCCTGCTCCTATAAAACCTATCTTTGCACTTCTCATTTCCATGGAAGCTCACCTCCACATCTCTATGTCTGGTTGCTTATGAGCCACGATAATTCCCGAACTTCTCAAAAGTAAGACCAGCTTCTATTATCGACCATTTTGGGCTTTGTTGCTGGAAGACCAATGGTCCTTAGTAATCCAGTGTAGTCCAATATAGTCCAAACCTTGAGGCTGTCAATGGGGGCGAATATTTGACTAACCTCTTTCTTTGGTATAGAGTACAGTAGACAGAAATAGTAATTGGAGGACTCGGACAAGGACCCCTTGTGGAGCCAGGGATCGCAGCAGAGCATGCGAAAATCGGGTTTTTTGGTTTCCCTGGAAGAGAGAGAAGCCTACAGGGTTTTTGTTTCGTAGATACTTTCAGGAAAAAAGGCGGACAGGCAAATGGATGAGAGATATGCTGAGATTCTTAGAGCTAAGTGTGGCAAAGAAAACTACGAGAAACTTAGCCAATTAGAGAATCCCGAACTTGACAGTTTTGTTGCAAAATACGTGGACCTCTGCAGTCCTTCTTCAGTTTTTGTGCGAACTGATTCTCTGGAAGATGTTCGATACATAAGAGAGGAAGCCAAAAGATTGGGAGAGGAAGCCTCACTTGGAATAGATGGGCACACCATTCATTTCGATGGGTACTTTGACCAGGCAAGGGATAAGGAGAATACAAAGTTTCTGGTAACCAAGGAGCTGGATTTGGGGAGCGCTCTTAACTCCATACCTAGGCGAGAGGGATTGGAAGAGATTCAAAACTTACTAACAAATATCATGCAGGGAAAAGAGATGTTCGTTTTGTTTCTTTCTTTGGGGCCGGTAAAGTCTGATTTTTCCATATATGCTGTACAGATCACCGATTCTGCTTATGTAGCTCATTCAGAAGATATCCTCTATAGGCCCGCCTATGAAGTATTTAAGAGAGAAGGACCCAATATAGAGTTTTTCAAGTATGTGCACTCTGCAGGGGAGTTAGAAGGAAATGTCAGTAAGAATATAGATAAAAGAAGGGTTTATATAGATTTCCTCGATTCTCTAGTCTACAGCGTCAATACTCAGTATGCTGGGAATACCGTCGGTTTAAAGAAACTCTCTTTAAGACTGGCAATAAGAAAAGCAGACAAGGAAGGCTGGCTTGCCGAGCATATGCTTGTTATGGCAGGGCACGGCCCTAATAAAAGAAAGACTTATTTTACCGGAGCCTTCCCAAGCTTCTGTGGTAAGACTTCCACCTGTATGATGAGGGGTGAGAGTATCCTGGGAGATGATATTGCCTATTTAAGGAAGAAAGACAAGGAAGTATATGCTGTGAATGTGGAAAGAGGAATATTTGGAATAATAAAGAATGTGAATTCAAAAGATGACCCTTTGATTTGGGAGGCGCTGACCAATCCAGGTGAAGTCATTTTCTCCAATGTTCTGGTTGAACGCGGAGTTCCTTTCTGGCAGGGGGATGGGAGAGTTCCTCCCGATGAAGGAATAAATTTCTCAGGAAGATGGTTCAAAGGAAAACTTGACGAGAAAGGAAACTCCATTCCTTTTGCCCATTCCAATGCAAGATACACTGTTACATTAAGAAGTTTAAAGAACTGTGATCCTGAATTGGAAAACCCAGAAGGGGTTAAAATCAGGGGAATAATCTATGGAGGTCGAGATTCAGATACCTGGCCACCCGTATTTGAGAGTTTTGATTGGAAGCATGGGGTAATAACGATTGCGAGCTGTTTGGAGTCAGAAACCACTGCTGCTACTTTGGGAAAAGAGGGGATAAGAAGATTTAATCTAATGGCAAATTTGGATTTCTTGTCTATACCTATGGGAAAATATATTGAGAACCATTTAGAATTTGCAAAAGATCTAGAGAAACCTCCTATCATCTTCGGAGTAAACTATTTTCTAAAGGATGAAAAGGGCAATTATCTGACTGGAATGCATGATAAGCGGGTATGGCTTAAATGGATGGAACTAAGGGTTCATAATGAAGTAGAAGCCATCAAAACTCCTATTGGTTTTTTCCCAAAGCATGAAGACCTTGAAAAGTTGTTCAAAGAGGTACTAAATAAAGATTATGCCAAAGATGATTATTTGAAACAGTTTACCTTAAGGATTCCCCAAAGCATAACCAAGATTGAAAGGATTGTAGAGATTTATAAGAAAAAAGTGCCAGATACCCCTGATATTTTGTTCAAGGTTCTGGAGACACAGAAGCAAAGGTTAGAAGAGGCAAAAGCAAA
>CAYYHL010000086.1:2708-4754 GCA_964471775.1 uncultured Clostridia bacterium | reverse complement strand
TTTTGTTCAAGGTTCTGGAGACACAGAAGCAAAGGTTAGAAGAGGCAAAAGCAAAGCAGGAACAGTATCTAATTCCAATGACATTCCAAGGAATATGAAGCATTCCCCAAATTTCTCTCCTTGCGGAAAATCATTCCTTTCCTAAGGGAACCAGTCACAATTAGTGGCTGGTGATTTTTGAAAATTACCTTCTTGAATAATTTTTCTTCTCTTGCAGAAAAAGCCGAGAAAACGGACTTGACTTAAATTGCCCCCTATCCTGGGGGGTTTCCTGCCTCTTTTGCAAACCTCTCATACCTTCTTGAAGTAAGAACTCCGATCGCGTTTTTCCAGAAAGTGTCCAGTATGATTATAGCGAAGGGATAAGCAGCGGCTTGACAAGTGGGGGAAGTGTTGTATAATGTATACAATCTTCTCGTCTCAATCATCCGAATTTCGACCAAGATGCCGATGAGTGAAAACAAACAAGAATTTCTTACCCAGGAACATGCAGTTTAAACCACCAAGACCACCCAGGCTAAATAACCGTCCCAATTTGAGTGAAGCTGTTTATGAGATAGTCAAACAGAGACTCCTCAGCCAGCAGCTGGAATCAGGTACAAAACTCAGGGAGGAGGATTTGGCAGATCAGTTGGGCGTTAGTAGAACCCCGGTGAGAGAAGCCATAAACAAGTTGGAAAGGGAGGGATTGGTGGAGATTATTCCCCGCTACGGTACCTTTGTAGCCAATATCTCCCCTAAGGATGTGGAAGAAATCTACCAGCTCAGAGAAACCCTGGAGGGTCTTGCCATGAGATTAGCTCTACCGCGATTCAGCGGGAACAAGCTTCTAGAACTAATCCGTGTCCACAAAGAGTGTAAGGTTCCCATAGAGAAAGGAGATTTTGATCCGTTCATCAGGGTAGACACAGCCTTCCACCATCTTTTGGTAAAGCTTTCGAAAAATGAGAGACTAATTCGTCTGATGAGTAATCTAGACAATCAGATCAGATTGGGAAGGCTTGAGTCTTTCTCCGTACCCGGCCGGGCCAAAAAATCTCTTCAGGAACATGAGACAGTAATTGAGGCCATGCTGAAAGGAGATGTTGACGAGGCAGAGGAGCTGCTGAGACAGCACAGCCGAAACGCGAGAGATAATATACTGCATTTTCTGAAAATGAAAAAGGGAGAGTAGTTCCTCAAATGAAACAGATTCATGTGGACACCATCGTAGAGGCGGTTCGAAAAATCTGTCAGGAGGCTAATTTCGATTTAGGAGATGATGTTCAGAGGGCCCTCGAAGAGTCCCTACAGATAGAGGAGTCATCCACGGGAAAGATGATTATAGAGCAAATTCTGGAAAACACTGAAATTGCTAGCAAACAGCGCGTTCCCATGTGTCAGGACACCGGCGTCGCCGTTTTTTTTGTGGAATTGGGACAGGAGACTCAGGTAGTGGGAGGAGATTTTACTGAAGCGATAAACGAAGGAGTACGTCAGGGGTACAGGGAAGGGTATCTGCGCAAATCTATGGTCAATGATCCCCTCTTTCATCGGAAAAACACTGAGGACAATACTCCTGCAATTATTCATACTCGGGTAGTTCCTGGTGACAGATTAAAGATCACCGTCGCTCCCAAGGGTGCCGGGTCTGAAAATATGAGCGGCATCAGAATGATGAAACCTGCTGATGGGCTTGAGGGAGCAAAGGATTTTGTGGTGGAGTGTGTAGAAAGATCTGGAGGAAATCCCTGCCCCCCTGTTATTGTGGGAGTGGGGATTGGTGGAACCTTTGAGAAATGTGCTGAGATTGCCAAAAGAGCCCTTCTGAGGGAACTGGGCAAATACAGTGCCGATTCTCGTTTTGCCTCTCTGGAGAGAGAACTCAAAGAGAAGATAAACGATTTGGGGATTGGGCCTATGGGACTGGGAGGAAGGGTGACTGCTCTCGCCGTTCACATAGAAAGCTTCGCCTGTCATATAGGTTCTCTTCCAGTAGCAGTGAATATTCAGTGCCATGCAGCAAGACACAAAAGCGTCGTTCTCTGAGTGCGCTCGTAAGCGAGA
>CAYYHL010000086.1:0-2608 GCA_964471775.1 uncultured Clostridia bacterium | reverse complement strand
TGGTAGGTAATAAGAAGAGGCTCACTCATGTCAGGGACAATTAGGTTGCACACGCCCTTGAAGGAAGGAGAGCTCATCAGTCTGAGAGCTGGTGATAAGGTCCTTCTTGGCGGGCTCATTTATACGGGTAGAGATGCTGCCCATAAAAGGCTACTTCGTTTACTGGAAAAGGGGAAGGATCTACCCTTTGATGTCAAAGGACAGGTCATCTATTATGTAGGTCCGTCTCCTGCCAAACCAGGGACTCCTATAGGTTCTTGTGGTCCCACTACCAGCTATCGAATGGATCCTTACGCTCCCATCTTAATGAAGATAGGACTCAAGGGAATGATTGGTAAGGGTCCCCGGGGGAAAGAAGTTGTGGAGGCGATGAAGAGATACAAGGCGGTTTACTTTGCTGCCGTGGGAGGCGTAGCTGCTCTGATAGCCAGATCCGTTAGGTCCTCCCGGATAGTGGCCTATGCGGACTTGGGAACAGAAGCTGTGAGAGTGCTGGAAGTTAAGGATTTTCCGGTGATTGTAGCCAATGATGTTCTGGGGAACGACCTCTATGAAGAGGGGATAAAGAAATACAGGCGCAAGAACTAGGTGATGAGGAGGTAGAGATGGCCAAGCTAGGAGAATATGATGTGCCAGATGAGCTTTACTACCACAAAGAACATATGTGGGTAAGAGTGGAAGGTGACGAGGCAGTTGTCGGTTTGAATGATTTCTCCCAGAAGCTAGCTGGCGAGATAAGCTACATGGAAATGCCTGAGGAGGGAGACGAAGTCAAGCAGGACGAAGCCGTGGGCTCCTATGAGACGGGCAAGTGGTTGGGTAAGCTTTATGCGCCGGTCTCGGGAGAAATAACCGCTATGAATGAGGAGGCCGAAGATGAGCCTACCCTGGTGAATAAGGACCCTTATGGAGAAGGGTGGCTCTTCAAAATCAAGATGAGCGACTCTTCCCAGGTTAAGAGTCTCATGCACGGGGAAGATGTCCTTAAGTGGCTAAGAGAGGAAATAGCAAAACATCCCAAGAAGGGAAGCTAAACATATACCTGTCTATTTTTGAGATAGGAGAGCTTCAGGAGGAAAACGGAGTCGGGTCGCCCCCTTTTGAGCGGGGAGGACCCGTGAGAGCACTGAAACGGGGGAATAGTCTCATGAGGATCATAATTCAGACCAGGGACGTGAGAGGGCCTTTCTTAGCTAAGGTCGGTGAGCTATCTGGCCAAAACATCTATGCCTGCTATCAGTGTGGCAAATGCGCCGCCGGTTGCCCGAGCATCTCGGAAATGGATATTCTACCCAGTCAGATTCCTCGTCTGGTGCAGCTGGGCCAGGAGGAAGAGGTCCTGAGGTCCAAGGCCATCTGGCTTTGTGCTTCCTGTTTTACGTGTGAGACTCGCTGCCCTAAGGGTGTGGATCTGGCCAAGATTATGGAAGCTCTGAGGGTTATGGTTCTAAGGAAGAATGTGGATCAGATGAGCCCCTTGGAGATTCCTCGGTCAATTCTGGAGGAGCTTCCACAGATAGCTTTGGTCAGCGGCTTTCGTAAATTCACCTCCTAGTTTCCGGAGGAGAGAATGAAAATCTCTTATTTCCCGGGTTGTACTCTGAAGACCACGGCCAGGAATTTTGAGGACTCTGCCCTGGCCTCCCTCAAGGTTCTGGGGGTGGATTTGGTGGAGCTTTCCCGCTGGAACTGCTGCGGGACTGTATATTCTTTAGCTACCGATGATTTGATGCATCATTTAGCTCCCGTGAGGGACCTTATCCGGGTAAAAGAGGAAGGAGCGAGCACGGTAGTTACTCTTTGTTCTATGTGCTATAACACCTTGAAACAGGCGAATGAACTGGTCAAGGCCGATTCTGAGAAATTGGACAAAATCAATCAGTTCATGTATCGGGAAGAGGTAGACTACGATGGCAGCGTCGAGGTTACCCACCTCATAGAGATTCTAAGAGATGAGGTTGGATGGGAGGCCTTGAAGAAGAAAGTCACGCGGCCCCTTGAAGGAATGCGAGTTGCTCCATATTACGGCTGCCTTCTGGTGCGTCCCAGGGGAGCGGCTCTGGATGATGCAGAACAGCCGCATCTGTTGGAAGAACTCCTCGAAGCTCTGGGAGCCGAAGTAATCGATTATCCCTATAAAACGGAGTGTTGTGGATCTTATCACACCGTTACCAATGTTGGTCTGGTGATGGAAAGAACTTATACCATTCTTACCTCTGCCTCCCAGCACGGAGCTGAAGCTGTAGCGGTCAGCTGTCCCCTGTGCGATTTCAACTTAGATTCTCGACAGAAAAACCTTGAGGACAAATTCAGCGGCTTTGAGAGAATTCCTGTGTTCTACTTCACTCAACTTCTGAGTGTTGCCCTTGGACTCGATGCCGAAGCATGCCACTTTGACTTGAATTTTGTAGATCCTCGTCCACTTCTCGAGGATAGGACCCTTGTTTCTGGAAAAAGGCCGTGATGAGAATAGGAGTTTTTATCTGTCATTGTGGATTGAATATCGCCGGGGTGGTGGACGTCGACAAGCTAACGGACGAGATGACGATGTATCCCGGGGTATCGTATGCCACAGACTACATCTATATGTGCTCTGATCCTGGGCAAA
>CAYYHL010000085.1:0-8032 GCA_964471775.1 uncultured Clostridia bacterium | reverse complement strand
CCCTCGGCAATGGAAGTGGAGAAAGATAGCTTTCCCTCGTCAACATTTCGCCTGACCAGCTCTTCCAGGTCCGGCTCGTACATGGGCATCTTTCCCCTCTCGATCATCCTGATTTTCTCTTCGTCATTATCTACACAAATAACCTGGTTACCTATCTCGGCAAAACATGCTCCTGTCACCAAACCCACATGACCGGCACCAATGACACATAGATTCATCTGTAAATACTCCTCTCGTGGAATTACCCTATGGTGAGGAAGAGAACGCATCAGTGATATGGGCCACAATGTTCAGACATCTAGCGGGCTTCCTTCCCTCAGCTTCCCATCCCTCTAGCCCAAGATCTTCCTCTGCAACTAATACGGTGGCCTTACAGGGATTGCCAATGCCCTCTTTTTCTACAACTCTTTTGAACCTAAGATTTCTCTTGTCCAAATCCCTGAGGCTAATTTCGATAAGATCGGCCAACTCGCCCTTCCCCAGGATAATAAACTTCCTCTGACCCCTCGAATACTCCTCCGAAACCAACTCCTGCACCTTCCGCTTGGTCTTTTTCAAGAGATTTATGGTCATCAGAAAATAGCGATAAGACTTTTCCGTTTTCTGAGCAAATCCTTTGGGAGTAAGCACGTATTCGAGACCCCTCCTGTTCAAACCCCTAACCTTAATGTAGCCTCTTCTGGCCAGCCTTTTCAAGATGAGGTTAGCCATCCCCAGAGAGATTCCTACCTTGCGAGAAACTTCTCTTTGAGTAAGGCGATTGTTCCTACTTACCTCATCAATGACCCTGTATTCTTTTTCAGTGATTTCATAAGCAGCCATGGGGCGTCTCGTTTGTTCAAATCGTGAACATTGTACCCAGAGTCATTCTTGTGTCAAGAGGTATCTCGGCACGATTTTCACTTGGTCCACAGGAACCCTCTTCCCGTCTTCGACGGCAAGCATGTCCCGAATGTCACTTCGGAAAAATGTGCCTCAAAACTAGCAAGAACAAAGCCCCTTCTGTCTCGCACATCAATACTTTCCTGGTGGTATCAAGAAAACCTGAATTCTATCGTCCTTCAGGATACTTCCTGTCACAATAGCGCGTTACCCCCTGTTCCACATGGGAGCCCTTCCTCCCTATCTGAGCAAACATAGCTTTCTTCGTTGCATTAAGGATTAGATCTGAGAAAAGAAATTCTTAATCTCTCTTACCACGAACTCAATCTGCTCTTCCTTCAGTTCCGGATACATGGGCAAAGATATTATTTCTTGAGAGGCTTTTTCAGACACGGGGAAATCCCCCTTCTTGTAACCCAGATGGGCATAAACCTCTTGCAAATGTAGGGGAAGCGGGTAGTATACTCTTGTTCCAATTCCTTTTTTGGTTAAGTAATCTCTTAATCTGTCTCTCTGGTGAGCCCGAATAGTATAAGCGCAAAAGGTGTGCAGGGCACTCGGAGCCTGGTAGGGGACGGCTAATAACCCCTTGGAACTGGGCAGTAGCTCATCATAGAGAGAAGCTTTCTGGCGCCGCATCTCTATCCAGCTATCCACATATTTCAGCTTAACTCTGAGAGCAGCAGCTTGCAGTTCATCCAGCCGACTGTTGTATCCTACCATGGAATGAATATAAAGAGAGCTAGCCCCATGAGCTCTGAGGAGCTTCAGCCGCTCGGCCATCTTTTCGTGGTGAGTGAGAAGCATGCCCCCGTCTCCACACGCCCCAATATTCTTGGTGGGGTAAAAACTAAGACATCCCAGATTCCCAATGGAACCAGCTTTTTTCGTGGAGCGAGAGAAGCTATATTCTGCGCCAAAAGCCTGGGCGGCATCTTCAATGACATGAAGGTTACGCCTTCTAGCAATTTCCATAATGGATCCCATGGAGGCAGGCTGTCCGTAGAGATGGACGGGGATAATAGCTTTGGTTTTTACCGTTAGCTTCTCCTCGATCTTTGCAGGATCGATATTGAAACTCTCCTCCTCAATATCCGCAAAGACAGGTCTAGCTCTCAGCTGGGTAATAGCCTCAGCCGTAGCGAAGAAAGTAAAAGGGGTAGTTATGACCTCATCTCCTTCACCAATCCCCAGAGCACTAAGAGCAAGCACCAGGGCATCCGTCCCCGAGGCCACTCCCACTGCATAGCTCACCCCGCAGTAGCGAGCTATTTCATCCTCCAAAGACTTCACATTCAATCCCAGTATGTACTTTCCACTACTCAGCACTTTCTCAATCGCTTCATTGATTTCGTTCTTAATGGTTTCATACTGAGATTTCAGATCAACTAAGGGAACTTGCATCTTCATCCTTCACTGCCCATCTCACCTATTTCACAGAAATAGAAAAGTCCCATCACTACTTCTCTTCGGAAAGGAGGACCCCTGCAATCCTGGCAAATTCTTTGACCCTCCAGACGTCACCCTCAAGAATGTTAAAGGCATTCTCGATATCAAGTCGCCGGTATATTATCAGCATAATAGAAACAGGTCAAATCTCACGTACAGAAGCTCATTGCACGAAAACCGCAGTTCGAGCGAGCCGAACAACACGTCCCGAAAAACTGCACAGAATTTGGCAAACTTCAATGTGGCTACCTCTTTGACACGCAGAGATTAGCGTGATACAATCCATATCGTCAGAGAAACTCCGCTCTCGAAGAGCAAGACAGAGGATATTCTCTCGTGATTCTAGTGACCGGCTGCTGTGGATTTATTGGATCTCACCTCGCGGAAAGGCTCCTTAAGGGCGGCGAGGATGTCTTAGGCATAGATAATTTCGATCCCTATTACGCGCGCGAGTTGAAGCTCAAGAACTTAGAGATTCTCAGAGAACATGAAAGATTTCAATTTGCCGAAGAATCCATATTGGGTGACCTGAAACATCTGTTCCAGAATGTATCTTTCGTCTATCATCAGGCGGCGATTGCTGGAGTGAGAAATTCACTGAGAGACCCTTTAAGGTATCTAAAAAACAACGTTCTCGGGACCACAAATATCCTCAATTTATCAAGAAATTCCGGAGTAAAGAAAGTAATCTTTGCCTCTTCATCCTCGGTCTATGGGGAAGTAGCAGAAAGTGAACTGCCCCTTGAGGAATCTCACAAACTCGAGCCTATCTCACCTTACGGATATTCCAAGAAGCTATGTGAGGAAATTTGCCACATGTACTCGAGAGTCTGGAATCTTGCCGTGGTTTCTCTTCGATATTTCACTGTCTATGGACCGAGACAGAGGCCGGATGAGGCCTTTAGTAAGTTTATTAAGAAAATTATAAAGGGTGAGCCACTGGAAATCTACGGTTCCGGGGAGCAGACCAGGGACTTCACCTATATTTCAGACGCCGTTGATGCTACACTGCTAGCGGCCAGGAGAGGTCAAGGGGTGTACAATATTGCCTCCGGTTCCCGTATTAGTCTGAATGAAGCCCTTTCTCTCATCTGCAGGATAAGTGGCCTGGACCCCAGGATAGTGCGAAAAGAGAAACAGCAAGGAGACGTAAGCCATACCTGGGCCAGCATATCAGAAGCGAAGAAGGAGCTCGGTTATAGGCCGAAGATCCCTTTAGAACAAGGACTCAGACGGCATCTCCAATGGCTAAAGAAGAGTATGGAAGAGTAAAACTGCTCCCCTCGAAAGAAGGATATAGAGCCTCTCGTTTTTGAGAAATGCCCCTCCAAACCGACAAAACGTCATTTCCTAGATCGGGAAACTAATCTTTTTCCAGGAAACCGAACTCACCGCTGCGAGAAGATAGAGCAAGAGAGCACACAGTACCACTAAATTGAATCCAAAGGATATGGCCAGGATGGTAGCCAGTACCGGACTTATGACCGAGGCACAGCCATTGATACCCCAGGCCCAGGGAACCAGGGGAGGACTCTCGGAGGAGACTGTCGTGAGGCCCACAGGAAAAGGCATCCCCATAAAGAAGGCCAGGGGACTTATGAGAAGAAGGGAGATAATAATTTTGATGGAATCAGGGAAGGAGATAAAGAAACTGAAGATCCGATCGATGAAAAATAGATAGACCAAACTAACCATTGCTATTGCTCCTACAGCCATGCCTATCTTGAAAGAGCTCGTGAGGGAAAACCTTCCAGATAAGTAACTTCCCCACCCGGAGAAAAAAAGAAAGCCTGCTATGATGACGGCCGCTGCATAGATAGGATAGGAAAGAAAGAGGGTAAATTTTTGAATGAATGAGATTTCCATAAACATATATGCCAGCCCTAATGAGACAAAATAGACAAAGACTCTGCTCCTACTTCTTTTCATCCTTTTTTCCTTAAGGAAAAACAGGGGCAGGATGATGAGAAAAATACTCACCACCACACCCTGCACGAGAGTTGCTACCAGAACTATATATCCCCATTCCATGAATGGCACCCATTCGGCTCCCATGGTTTTGAGAAGATGAGGCAAAGATTTCAAGCGAAAAAAATGAAAGAAATAGGGAGAGTTGTCGGTGGCCGCTCTGGCATGAAAGAGATAATCCCTGTAGAAGCTATCTCTATCTGGTGAAAGAATTCTGGAGCTCGCCTCATAGTAATGGGGTCTTGCCAGGATATTGTATCGATTGACTTCGCCTGATTCAATGCCGTGGTACCAGATAATGTCGAACAGGCGCTCTTCGCTAAACTCCCTGACCTTTTGTATCTCGGAGGCAGTGAAGGAAGAGTTCTTGATGAGCAAAGTTGAAGTAGCCCAGCCTCTTATGAAAATCAAATGGGAAGAAGGATCATCTATTCCAGCCTCTTCCAGAGCCTCGATGGCCGTAGCAAATAGCTTAATTCCATCCCGGGGAGGCATCTTCAGCCATCTAGTGATAGAGAGGATTCCTCCTGGACGCAGGTGTCTGAGATACTCTTTCACAGCTTCAACCGTGTAAATGTAGCTCTCTGAGAGAGCGTAGACTCCTGCTGATGAGGCGGCGAATGAGTCCAAGAGGGCTATTTGGATTAGATGGTACTCCTTGGAACTGGCCTGGATGAATCCGCGGCCCTCACCTACCTTGACGTGCACATCTGGCCGCGAATAGATATGATTAGAAAACTCACCGTATTCTTCCCTTACCAGATCCACTATCTGAGGATTTATCTCCACAGCTTCTATTGATCGCACCTCGTGATATAAAGCGGTGAGTACTTCTGAGCCCCCTCCCGAACCCAGGATAAGAACTTCAGGTTCCTCAAGTAAATGATAGGCCAAGGCCTGGCTGGTATAGTCCAGATACCTCAGGTTCTTTGGATCACCAGCGAAATTGGTTATGGAGCACATAGAATCTGCGTCTATGAAAAGGGCTAGCTGAGGAGGAATCTCACCCTGAAAATTCAAACTGAGCCCCGGGGCGTGCCTTATGACCGGAGATTCTACCACGTGTATTAATCCAAGGGGGGAAGAAGATTGGCTCAAGATCCTGGCTCCAGGGACATGAAGAGAGGTACTGAGAGACTTATATTGAGAGATGTGAAGCCGGAGAGGATACAGAAAAAAAACGCACATTATGATAAATGAGGAAAAAACGACGAGCTGAAGGACTCTTTTGGCGAGACTCAGAGAAGAGATAATACTGGCCAGAAAAGCAAGCAACGTTACAGCCAGGAGAAGATGGGTGGGGAAAAGAACGTACATCAAAACGATGGCTGCCAGGGCTCCTGCTCCTGAACCGAGGAGATTGTAGAAGTAGACCTTATGTATCCCACCCTCAAACCTCACGAAGGAGATACCGATACAGCAGGCCCCTAGAAAGAAAGGAATGAATAAAATAAGGTAATATCCCAAAAGATAAAGGTATTGTTCCTTGAACCAAACGATAAGGAAAGGATCAAAGGGGATCTTCTGACTAAGAAATGACGAGAGATAGAGGGATATAGCAAAGAGGAAAGAAAAAAGAGTAAAGAAAGAATGGAATCGCCTTCGAAGCCTCGTTCTGAACAGCGCAATAAAAGTTCCACTGGCTCCAAAGCCCAAAAGGGCAACGCTAATAACCATATAGGCAAAATGAGACCAGCTGGTGATGGAAAAGATTCTCATAAGGAGAATTTCGTAGGAGAGAATGGAGACGGAGACAAGAAATAGGGAGAGAAAGATGTTCATTCCTTAATCTAATGTTCGCCCAGCATGGGGACGAATCTTACCGGCAGGATATTCTTACTGATGATTTTGCCATTTTTCTTCTCCACCAGCATCAGATTCTGAGCCCAGAATACGCTTCCCACGGGAATACACATTTTCCCGTCCTCCTTGAGCTGCTCGACAAGAGGAGGAGGAACATGGGCGGCGGCGCAGGTGACGATGATGACGTCAAAGGGGGCATGTTCCGGCCAACCATAGTATCCATCAGCTATCTTCACCTTCGCATTGTCATACCCAAGATCTTTGAGTCTTTCTCTGGCTGAGGTTCCCAGCTCCTCAAAAATCTCAATGGTATAAACCTCGTCCACAATCTCGGAAAGAACTGCTGCCTGGTAAGCCGAACCTGTCCCCACCTCCAGGGCTATGTCTGAGCTTTCGGGATCCAGAAGTTCCGTCATCAAAGCAACAATGTAGGGCTGAGAAATAGTCTGACCCAATCCTATGGGAAGAGGACTATCCTGATAGGCGTGGGGTATGAGATCTTGGGGGACGAACTTGTGACGGGGAACACTGCGCATAGCCTCAAGAACCTTCTCGTTCTTGATTCCACGGGCCTCGATCTGCTCGGCCACCATCGCCTCTGCCCTCACCTTGTATATGCGTTGTTCGCTCCTTCCCCTAATGAGGGGACGGATCACAAAAAGGATGAGGAGTGCCGAGAGACCCATTAGGACAAATAAGTACAACCGGTGTTTTCTCATAATTGCATAAGCTCAGTTTGCCGTCTGGACCCATTCAGGATTAGGAAAAAAGTGTCGAGAATCATTGATCATTGCAGCCAAGAGAATTCTTGATTTGTCAAATCTTGGTTTGAATTCTCAGGCCCTTTCACGATGCCTTTTTGCCAGAAGTATAATATCACGCAATTCCTCAATGTTTTTGGCCCTCAACCAGTTCTTGTCAAAATCTACATCTTGTGTAATTTGTGCAATCGCTGAGAGTGCACGTAAATGGAAGTTTCTCTCGTCACACGAGCCAACTAATATGAACACAGCGTAAACGGGCGGCAGTGTTTGTGTAAAATTAATACCAGCTTCGCATCTTGCTACAACCAACTCGAATTTATGTTCACCATCAATAGTTATATGTGGAATCGCCAACCCAGGCCGTATCGCCGTTGTTGTGTCCTTCTCGCGTGCGATGAAAGAATCAAGCAATTGTCTGGCATCAGTGTTCAATCGTTTAGCGAGTTTCTCTGCAGCGATTGTGAAAAAATCTATAAGTGTAGTTTGCTTGCCTATATCAATTATTTCACATTCTTTCACTAATCTATCAAATCTATCCTCAACTATTTCATCACGTTCTCTTAACATCTTGCGCAGCTCAGCGCCTAATGAATCACCGGCTATCTCTTTGGCTGTGATGCGCTCAACAATATGGATCAATGCGGCCTTACGCATAGCCTTCTCGCGAACGTAAATCTTATGCCATAGAATGCTGGCAAGGATGAACCCGCCTGTTGTCAAAAGCGCCGCACTACCCATCCCATATAGGAGAAAGCCGTAGGCGATTAGTCCCACTATGGGCAGCCAGGGATATAATGGCGAAACGAATGTTGGCTTATAATTCAGAATTCTCGACTCCCGCATAATAATACATGCCAGTATCACGAATATGAACAATATGATCTTCATGGTGGAAGCGACTTTTATAAGATTCTCAAGGTTCAGAAAAAGTATGACCACTATCATGAAAACTCCAGTACACACTATAGAGAAATGCGGTGTGTTGAATCGCTTATTGACCTTTGCAAAAGATTCCGGCAGGAGTTGGTCACGACTCATTGCCATAGGAAAGCGCGACGCAGACAATATGCCAGCGTTCGCGGTAGAAACAAAAGCAATTATTGCTGCAACTGCCATAATTACACCGCCAATTGTGCCAAAGATTTTGTGTGCGCCGGTTGATATGG